>CAZHSJ010000057.1:0-14432 GCA_964535225.1 Uncultured Candidatus Berkiella sp.
AATAATTTTTTTAAAATATGAGGGGAGCCTTCAGACACAGAGGTCCGCCCCTACAGGGTGTGAGAGCGCAGCCAACGAAGCATAAACGTTGACTGCGGAGAGTAATACGACTGCAGACTTTTTTACATTGTAGGGGACGGCCTCCGTGCCGTCCCGAAAAAGGGCGGACACAGAGGTCCGCCCCTACAGGGTGAGAGAGCGCAGCCAACGAAGCATAAACGTTGACTGCGAAGAGTATATTTACATGTGGCGGATTATTTCATCTCCAAACGCCGAACAACTCACCGTTTTCGCCCCTTCCATCAAACGCGCAAAGTCGTAAGTCACATTTTTACTTGCAATCGCGCCTTCGGTTCCCTTGATAATTAAATCCGCTGCTTCTTTCCATCCTAGATGGCGTAACATCATCTCTGCAGAAAGAATGATAGAACCCGGATTGACCTTATCTTGTTTTGCATACTTTGGTGCGGTTCCGTGGGTTGCTTCAAATACCGCCACTTCGTCGCTCAGATTCGCGCCAGGCGCAATTCCTATTCCCCCTACCTGGGCAGCCAGGGCATCGGAGATATAATCACCATTGAGATTCAATGTGGCAATAACGCTATAGTCTTTAGGTCTGAGTAAAATCTGCTGTAAAAAGGCATCGGCTATCACATCATTGATAATAATGTCTTTGCCTGTTTTAGGGTTTTTGAGAACCTGCCAAGGCCCCCCTTCATAAGGTTTTGCCCCAAATTCACTCACCGCCAATTGATAACCCCATTCCTTAAAGGCACCTTCGGTATACTTCATGATATTACCTTTATGTACCAAGGTGACGGTTGGCTTGTCGTTATCGATGGCATATTGAATCGCACGACGCACAAGCCTTTGTGTGCCCTGCTTTGAAACTGGTTTAACCCCAATACCACATTGTTCCGTGAAACGAATTTGATTTATATCCATTTCTTCTTGTAAAAAAGTAATTATCTTCTTGGCCTCGGGCGAATCTGCCTTAAACTCAATCCCCGCATAAATATCTTCTGCGTTCTCTCTGAAAATAACCATTTCCGTGTCTTGGGGATTTTTCAGTGGGCTAGGGGTACCAGGGAAATAATGAATG
The DNA here is from genome assembly GCA_964535225.1 of Uncultured Candidatus Berkiella sp. Taxonomy (GTDB): domain Bacteria; phylum Pseudomonadota; class Gammaproteobacteria; order Berkiellales; family Berkiellaceae; genus Berkiella. Next base: position 1,103 of record CAZHSJ010000057.1, read on the forward strand.
GGACGCAAACAAACGTATAAATCTAACTTTTGTCTAATCGCTACATTTAATGAACGTATTCCGCCACCCACAGGGGTTGTCAGCGGGCCTTTAATGGCCACGGCATAGTCTGCCATCGCCTTTAAGGTTTCATCTGGCAGCCATTGATTGGGGCCATAAACCTGGGTAGCCTTTTCCCCAGCATAAATTTCCATCCAGGAGATATTTCTGTCGCGCTGATAGGCTTTGGTTACTGACGCATCCACCACTTTGCGCATTACCGGCGTAATATCCACCCCAATACCGTCACCTTCGATAAATGGAATGATAGGATTATCAGGGACGCTTAAGGATGCATCCTTGTTGACGTGGATTTTATTTCCTTCTTTGGGGATCACTAATTTTTGATACGCCATAACCGCCTCTTATCTTTTTTAGTACTTACGAGAACTTAGCTTAGCTTAAACCTAGCAAGCAAGGAATGAAAGATCCGAGATAAAGCAGTTTGAATATGTTAGAATACGTAGTTATCCATATACTAGTTGATTACCCTACTAACACTTGAAAGCAACGCATCATACCAAAGTTTTTGTCGGCCTATCCGGCGGCGTCGATTCTACTGTCAGTGCTTTGTTACTTAAAGAACAAGGTTATGAAGTGCATGGCCTTTTCATGAAGAACTGGGAAGAGGATGATAATGCCTCTTTTTGCTCAGCTGAAAAAGATTTAGCCGATGTACGTGCCATTTGTAAAACACTGGATATCCCCTTACATACCATCAATTTTTCACAAGAATATTGGGAAAATGTCTTTAGTTTTTTCTTAGAGGAATATCAAGCAGGCAGAACGCCAAATCCCGATATTTTGTGCAATAAAGAAATTAAATTTAAAGCATTTTTAGATCATGCACTTAAGCTTGGCGCAGATCTGATTGCAACCGGTCACTATGTGCAAAAACAAACCACAGAAGATGGCTTTTTATTAAAAAAGGGCCAAGATAGCAACAAAGATCAAAGTTACTTTCTTTACACTGTGAATCAATATGCTTTAAGTAAATCACTCTTTCCAGTCGGGGCTCTGGAAAAACCCATGGTTCGTCTTTTGGCGCAAAAAGCCAATTTACGCACCTTTAATAAAAAAGACAGCACCGGGATCTGCTTTATCGGCGAAAGAAAATTTAAGGCATTTTTAGAAGATTTTTTAAAAGGTAAAAAGGGCTTAATGAAAACCCCCGAGGGGAAAATCATCGCAGAACATGATGGCTTGATGTTTTACACCTTAGGCCAACGCCATGGTTTAAAAATTGGCGGTGTTAAAGGGTTTGCTGAAAAACCCTGGTATGTAGTGGGTAAAGACTTACCAACAAATACGCTTTTTGTGACCCAAGACGAAGATCACCCCTGGCATTTTTGTAAATTCGCTAAAGCAAAAGCCTTACACTGGGTAAACCCACCTTTAACAACCCATTTTTCCTGTAAAGCCAAAGCGCGCTATCGTCAGCAAGACCAAGCTTGTACAGTGACGCTCTTAAATGATGATGCCCTGATTGAATTTCATACACCACAACGCGCCATCACCCCCGGCCAGTCAATTGTCTTTTACCAAGATGATATTTGTTTAGGGGGGGGGCAATTACAAGGAACCGATTCCGTTGGTGGGATCTTACAAACCAATTTCACTGTTTCTAGGGAATTTTTATGAATACACTATCTCATTTAAATGCACTGTCCCCCTTAGATGGACGCTACCATAATCATTGCCAAGAACTTCATCCTATTGCCAGCGAATACGGCCTGCATCGCTACCGATTTCGGGTCGAAGTCAAATGGCTCCAAACCCTAGCCTCTTCGCATATAGAGGGGATCCCCGCTTTAAGTACAGAGGCTAAGGATTATCTTGAAAAACTTATAATGCATTTCAATCCTAACGATGCTTTTGCAATTAAATCCATTGAAATGAACACGAACCATGATGTTAAAGCAGTAGAATATTATCTTAAAGAAAAACTGGGCGCGCACGCTTTTCTTGATAACTTAAAAGAATATGTGCACTTTGCTTGCACTTCGGAAGATATCAATAATCTTTCTTATGGACTTATGTTAAAAGATATTCGCGACGAAGTATTATTACCGCAATTATCTATCATTGTGCATGATTTGCACAAAATGGCACAAGATTATGCCGCAATTCCCATGCTATCTCGTACTCACGGTCAGGCGGCGACCCCCAGTACCGTTGGCAAGGAAATAGCGAATGTGGTTGCACGACTTAACCGCCAAATTGCGCAATTTAAGTCTATGAGCATTTTGGGTAAAATAAACGGTGCCGTGGGCAATTATAATGCCCATGTGGTAGCCTTTCCTTTGGTTGACTGGCAACAAATAGCACAACGTTTTGTGACCGAGCTTGGGCTAACCTTCAATCCCTACACCACGCAAATTGAACCCCATGATTATATGGCTGAGTATTTTCATTGTTTAATGCGAATAAACACAATTTTAATTGATGCTTGTCGAGATTTTTGGAGCTACATCTCGCTTGGTTACTTCAAACAAAAAGTGCTCGCGCATGAAGTAGGCTCTTCAACGATGCCCCATAAAGTGAATCCCATTTATTTTGAAAATGCCGAAGGCAATTTCGGTATTGCCAATGCGCTTTTTGATCACTTTGCCCAAAAGTTGCCTATTTCTCGTATGCAAAGAGATCTCTCAGATTCCACTGTGTTACGTAATATCGGGGTAGCCTGTGGTTATATGCTTATTTCCTTAAAATCCCTACATAAAGGGTTGCAAAAATTAGCCCTGAATGAAACGGCACTTCAAACTGATTTAAATGATAATTGGGAAGTGTTAAGCGAAGCGATTCAAACGGTCATGCGGCGCTACCATGTCCCTGAACCTTATGAAAAGCTTAAAGCACTCACTCGAGGTAAAAAAATAACCGCTGACGTATTACATGACTTTATCGAGTCGCTTAATTTGCCGCTTGAGATTAAATCGCAGCTAAAAGCACTTAGCCCTGCAACGTATATTGGGTTGGCACAACAATTGGCAAAAGAGATTTAGGATTTAAGATGAAGTCATAAGTAATAGATTTATAGTATTCACTAAAAATGGGTGATCTATATTTATTTCATTGCTACTTAACGTGATGAATAATCTTATGAAAAAAACAGCCTATTTTTATACAGCGATATTCATAATAAGTGTGTTGGCAGCCCTAACATTCCGAAGCGCTTTTGCTAATGAGCGGCCAGATACGTTTAGCCAAAGCGCCATGCAAACAGAGGTGATTACCCTCACCAATCGTGCCCCAGAAGATGTGATTAATACCTTAAGGCCCTTTTTGGAAAATGGCGGAGAAATAAAAGCATTTGAAAATCAGCTGATTATTCAATCAACTCCTAGCAATATTAATTCTCTTAAAGCCATTATTGCTAAACTCGATGTGGCTGCTACTAAATTAATGATCACCATTTCTAATGGACATAATAAACCCAGTGAAATTATGGCTATTAGCCCAGGCGGTGATGTTAGTTTTGGTCAAGCTACAAATGGCTCAAGCTCGCTTGAAATCAGTACCACACGAGAAAGTGATACACAGGTAAGTTCTATTCCTGTTGATAACGGCAATGTCGCTTTTATTAAAACGGGGGTGACTATTCCGATGCTTCAAGATCAATATGCAGGTTCGGCTAATTATAATAGCCAATGGCAAGCAAACGCAAATGGTGCCTTAGGAAATTTTAATGGTCAAGGTCAGGCCCAGGGTAATGCCAGAGCTTCTGAGCAATCCTATGAATATAAAAATCTCAGCAACGGTTTTTACGCAAAACCCCAAGTGATTGGGAAAGAGGTGAAGCTTGAGCTATCTACTTCAAATGATCAGCCATCGCGAACGCTGAATGATCCGACGCAAGCAGCCTATACAACTTTTAAGGCACAAACGACGATTACCATTCCGATGAGTCAATGGACCTATCTTGGTGGCAATGAAGTACAAGATCGACCAGGCTCAACGACGACCTATCATACCCGCTCAAGAGATCAAAGCCAAAAATCCCTTTGGATCCGCATTGATCCCGTTCCCTTACAACAATAGGTTTATCGCCCTGCGCTTGCCGTATGTCGGCAAGAGGTTGCCCAAATCGCTAGATAGGTGAGAATACGCTCTAGTTATTAAACATACTAATACAGAGCGTGTACTCATGTCTTCAATATTTATCGAACAACACGAAGCGATCTCTTTTATTTCCCTAGAGGAACTACAACAAACAGCGCTCTTATTAACAGATATATTGCCAAAAGATCCTAACATTGACACAGACGATATCCAATTTCCTGAAATTGAAGATCTCCCTAGCAACCCAAATGAACTGCTTGAATTGCTCCCCCCTAGCGCTGAACCTATTATAAGGCAAGGTTACAGTGCCCCAACGATCGTGATTCAAAAACCTTTTGAGTTACATTATGCTGCTCAAAAAGGCGACATGAACACCATCAAAAGGCTGGTTGAGCAACAACACTATGATGTCAATAAAGAAGATGTAGCCAGTACGCGTCCACTCTATGTTGCCAGCGTTTTTGGCCATATCGAGGCAGTAAAGTATTTTATAGCAAAAGGCGCTGATGTTAATGATTTTTGCTTTGATAGTGATACCGCTTTACATGCAGCTTTGGAAAACAAACACTATGCGATTGCAAGGGCCTTAGTTGAACAAGGGGGTGCTAATATCCACTTAATTAACAAAGAAAATCAAAGCGCTACCACAGCATTAGTTAATCACTATATCAGCCTCTATGAAAAATCAACTGCTGAAATTAAAAAGCCAGAAACTATTAAAGAAATTTTAGAGATTATTCAAACCCTTGATGTATTCTCCCATCACTGTGGCGATCACTTTCTTTATTCTTTTCCTTTGGAAGGCACAAAAAGCGTTGATATACCCGTTGGCTATTTCTTGAAAAATTTTGCAACCAAAGCGCCAACGATTGAAGTCAGAGATAAGTTACTCGCCTTGGCGGATGATCTTGCAACCTTTGATCCTTCTGAACAAATTTACGATAGTGCCAAAAATTTATTGAACACGTTTCCTAATCGTGAAATGTATCCCCTTAAATATAGTGAGGAGGCAAAGACCTTATTTTTTGGTTCAGGTCACTTTGGACACTCCACCACAAAATGGGCAGCCCAATCTATAAGTGCGTTTTACGAACACTTAAAACTCTCCTGTTATGATCAGCAAAAACTTACTGTTTTTTCTAAGCTGACTCAGACCTTTGCAGCAGCAACAGAGCTAAAATCCAATGGCGAAATAGAAAGTTATGCTCAAGCGGCGCATGATCGCTTTGAAAATGGGGAAACAATTCTACTTGGTTCTGGGTGGAATACACACTTTATCGACGTAGTTTTATCAAAGAATCAAGAACTGTTTATCACGGGCAACTCGGGGCTACGGTGCAACCAGTTTTCACCGGGATTAAATTTCTACCATATGAATGATACGTCAATCATTAAATCTGGTTTTATGCATGATATGACTGTAAATATGTCAAGAACTTTCTTTGAACGCGATATCATGTATAAATATGAGTTAATTGAGAAAGTCGGCGAATCAGTTAAACCACTTCAAGTCTTTGATAATTGTACCTGGGTAGGACATCAACACGGTGCAGAAGCATGTTTATACATAGAGTTACTCAATTTGGGCATAAAAGATAATGCCAAAGCCTTAGCTAAGCAATATTATCATGAGTGGGAAGCTTTTCATGGTAACTACCAAATCGATCATTACATGAAAAACAATCCTGGCCTGCCTGTTCAAGCCATGGTTGATATTTTTAAAGGGCTTGCGAAAAATGCCTCCCATGATACTGTTAAAAAAGCTCATGCGCAAAAAATCTGTGATGCGCTCACCAGTGATCACTATGGCCCCGAATTTAAATCGTGGTATAAACAAGCTGGCAATGAAACTAAAAAGCTTTTTGAACCTTATCATGTGAGTGAAAAGCTTAGCGCTTTAGGTTATCACGATCATGAGACTGGCAATGCTGTCACTTGGTTTAAAAAATTAATTTTTGGCGATACTACCAAAACGACGTTAAAACCCTTACACCAGGCAGAGGCAGATCATAGTCAGGATAGTGCGCACGTTGATACACAGGATGTTCATGTACATAACCCTGCACAATTAGCACCTGATCTCGTTCACCATGAAATTACGTTGATGTAGAGAACATCATGTCAATCGTGAACGAATTCATTCCTAAATTCTATTTAAATGAGCCTTTATCTCGTGAGGAATTTGCGCTTATTTTACCAAAAAATGAGGAACCAGCCATTGTTTTAACCTTTGAAGACATTATTGCCCTTGAAGAAAATCTTTTGCCACAGGAAGGCGAAATAAGCCATCAGGGTTTTTCAGCTGTTAAACAAACATCACATCAACAATTCTCTGAACTTTATAGTATTGCAACTGAGCAGACTCAAATTAACCAAAATACACAAAAGCCTGTTTCTTTATTTGAATATGCAACTAAAAATCTTCGCATCATTTTAGCTCAACAAAAAATTGCTGAGGATGAAAATGAATTTTTACAAAAACTTAGCCGTAGCAGTACCTTGACGTTAACTGAAAAAGCGCAAGGAAAAATACTTCACCCTGCTTTGTTAAAACATCACTATGAAATTGCAGGCCTTTTACTTAAGGAAGGCTATACCGATCCGCATCAAGAGATCCCACAGCGAGCCAAAGCACTCTTTGGCATGATGTTGGGCGATTTAACAGATAAAATATCAGATTATTTTAAAGACGCAACAGGGGCTACCCTTAAAAAAATTGAGCATATTTTAGAAACCATGGAGGTGTTTGCAGATCACAGTGGTAACGTTTGCTATATTCCTGAGCTGACATCGACCCTGGCAGAAACAACTTATTGCCCTTTAAGTTTAATATTAAGGGTTTATGCCTCTCTCTCGCCAGATGAGACGTTAATGTCAAAACTTACCCAAACAGCCAATTACCTTGCCAAGATTGACACTAGCGAAAACGCTTATTTGCAAGCAAAACATTTACTGCATATGTTCCCAACTGGCAAAACTTATGATTTTACTGTGAGTGAGGACAAAACCATCCATTTCCAGTCTGAAAATAATTATGGGCTTTTCACTACTAAATTTGCTTACCAATCACTTGCCGACTTTACAGAATCACTCAAAACAAGCAACGAAAACCCGCTGATGATTGATGTGTTTAGTAAAGTGGCATCTACTTTTTGTGAGGCCGCCTCAACCTGTGAAAAGCGATTACTACTTGAAACGCCAGAAACGTTACAACAATTGTACGATAATGATGCCACTGTGTTACTGCCATCTGGTTTTGTTGGCCATTTCTTTGATATTGCTGTTTCTAAAGCGCAACAATTATATTTGCATGCTAACAGTGGCGAAAAAACTTTACTCTCAAATAGCACAGGCGACACCTTTAGACACCTTGACGATCCGAGTGCCATTGATTTCATGTTTTTCTATGAAGTGTTAAACAACACCCACAAGGGGTTTGAAAACGGCTTGTTACAAAGATATAACATTAGCGAGCCACTTGAACACATTGAGCGTACCCCTCAAAAATTTAGCAACTGTTCATGGCAAAGCCATTGTGATGCGGTGGAAGGATTACTTTATATAGAACTGTCAAAATTAAACTTAGAACAGGAAACGGCTAAAGAATTGGCAAAATCCTATTATCAAGAATGGGATAAGTTTCATGCAAACTATGTTGTAGAGGGTTACCTGAACAATAATCCGTCATTACCAGCTCAAGCTTTTATCGATATTTTACATGAACTTAAAAAAGAGTCGCATAGCCTATCAGAACACTATGAAAATTGTATTAAAAAAGCTTTAGCGTCATCAGAATTTGTGCAAACCTATGAAACCCTACAAGAAACAATTATCCATGAAAATACCCCTGAAGTTAGGGTAGAAACATCTTCCCTTGCCGAACAGGGTACGATGGACAATGTGATGTTGCCTTTGACCCCACTTTGCGTGCTTGAAATAATGCCTGAGCAGATATTAGTTAGCTAGCAACATTTATTTTAGTATTACCTTTGCTGCAACATAAAAATTAAGTAAAATACGCAGCTTGTTTAGTCTGCTATATGAGAAGTGCTATGGAAGCGAACATAAATCCCTTCATTGATGAAGTGGTAACCCCAAATAAAAATAGTCATTTTTTCCCTTTTAATAAACCTGTGACAACCCCGCTTTCTTTGCGCGATGTCATCCATACTTCTGATGAGCTTATCATCAACGCGATAAAACCATCCCCCACAGGCAATATAGAGGCCTTGCTTGCGTATTATCGCGAGCTTCCTGCAATTAACCTCCACGAATGGCATGGCAAAAAGTCTTCCGTACTTTACCCTATCCATGTAGCGGCCAGAGATGGTGATTGTGACGCGATTATTGCTTTGGTTAATCAAGGCTATGATGTCAATGCGGTTGATAAGCGAAATATTTCGCCCCTACATGTGGCTGCCTTATTTGGACAAAATGAAGCCGTTGAAACATTATTGTCCCTTAACGCTAATATTGATGCCAAAGGCTATGAAGATCATACCCCCCTTCATTTTGCTTTACTTAAAGGGCATTACGAAGTTGCCAATACATTAGTCCTTAACGGCGCTGAGCCCGGAAAACAAGATCAACTCGGTAATAATGGATTTACCTTACTGGTGGAAAAGCTACCAGAATTACTTTATAACGCCTCTGATGATTCCGATCTTGATGCGGCTAAAACGCTACAAGCAGTCTTTGAACTGACCGAAAATATGATAACCCTCTCTAAAGAACCACTTTATTTTAATATTGTTTCAGAAGTTAATGAGGATTTATATTTAACGCCTATCCCGTTAGCAATGATACTTCAAGTGATGACATCAAATGCCTCTACGAATGAATACGCTAATCAGCTTATTAAACTAACGCACCTCGCAGAAATAGGTGAGACAAGTAATGTCGGTTATGTCCAAGCAAAAGATCTCTTACACCAATTTCCAACAGGTGAACTCTATTCCATTGCATTAAATGATGCAAAAGATATTTGGATGCTCTCTGAAGGTCACTTTGGCGTATCTACCTCAGCTCTGGCGGCAAACTCTATCAATGCCTTTATTGAGAGCGATTCTTTCGACAACACAGATCCCCTCAAAGCAGATATATTTTCATCCCTTTTAGAAATTTATAACAATGCCAAAGAGTTCTCGCTATATTCGTCAACCCAAGAAACGGCTGATAAAGCGATCTCCCTTTATCATGATGGCGTAACCTTGTTATTGCCTTCTGGATGGGATGGGCATTTTATCGATATTATTCTCTCAAAAGATCAGCTCGTTTATGGCGTTGCTAACAGTGGTGAGAGATATCGCGGCGAATCACCGGATTATGTAAGCGATCCTGCTGGGATTAATTTTTATCGCTTATATGAGCCTGATGGAATTTCACAGCAATTTATCTACAATATCTTAAATAATTCAGATCGCACTTTTTTAGAGTTTGAAAATGCCTATGAGTATGGCGTTTTTGACAGAATTGAAGAGATTTCACGAGACGATCAACAATTTGGAAACTGTGGTTGGGAAAGCCATCGCAATGCGGTTGAGGGGTTGATCTTTATCGAACTATTAAATAGAAATATTTCTTCAAGTGAAGCCAAGGTTATTGCAGCAGATTACTATCAAGAATGGGATAATTTCCACGGTAATTTTGTGATTGATACCTACTTAAACGGGGATCAACTGCTGCCGCTTGAAGCCCTTTTTGATATTTTTAATCAGATCCACCTTAAAGACAATTATACTGAGGTTGATCACGCGCATGCGCAAAAAATTGCCAACGCCATGATTTCAGATCGCTATCTGGCTGATTTTAAATCCTGGTTAAGCGATTCAGATAATCACGAGTTGAGTGATAAATTAATGCTAAACATTCTAAAGCAACAACATGGCATTGATATTAATCACTTTCTTTTGGAAGATAATACATCAAGTGAGATAGCTGATATCGTTCAACAAATGGATCTCACTCACTTAGTGGATGTCGCATCACCAATAGCACAAACGCTGGAACTAACCCCCATGTTGGTGCCCGTTGAACAGCCGCTATGTGGTTTTATGTAAGTTTGGCTTAGCGAGGAACAACCACGTTTCAAGGACCGTATCGGGATTAAGCGACAGGCTGTCTATCCCCTGCTCAAGTAGCCAATAGGCGAGATCAGGGTGATCAGACGGCCCTTGCCCACAGATCCCAATATATTTGTTCTGCTTTTTACATTCTTTAATAGCACGCGCCATCAGGTATTTAACGGCGCTGTCTCTTTCATCAAAAGCCCCAGCCACAATACCAGAGTCTCTGTCTAATCCTAGAGTTAATTGAGTTAAGTCATTAGAGCCAATAGAAAATCCGTCAAATAAACTTAAAAATTCTTCTGCTAAAATGGCATTGGTCGGCAACTCACACATCATAATGACACGTAAACCGGCTTGTCCTCGTTGGAGCCCGTTTTCTTCCATTACTTTTAATACACTTTTTGCCTCCTCAACCGTACGCACAAATGGGATCATGACTTCGACATTTGTTAAACCCATCGTTTCCCTAACATAGCGTATAGCTTCACATTCCAGCGCAAAGCTCTGTTTAAAGGAAGGCGCCGCATAGCGTGACGCGCCTCTAAACCCAATCATGGGGTTTTCCTCAACGGGTTCAAACTGCGCTCCACCCAATAAGTTTGCATATTCATTGGATTTAAAGTCTGAAAAGCGCACAATGACCTTGTGCGGATTAAACGCACATGCAAGCGTTGAGATCCCTACACTGAGTTTTTTAACGTAAAATTCTCTCGGGTTAGCATAACCTTGGATTTTATGAAGGATCTGCTCTTTTAAGGTTTCGTTTAATTCCTCAAATTGCAAACACGCATTGGGGTGCACCCCTATCATTTGACTAATGATAAATTCTAACCGTGCTAAACCAATGCCGGCATGTGGAAGCGATTGAAAGTCAAACGCTCTATCTGGATTGGCCACATTCATCATAATTTTTACTGGAATAGAAGGCATATTGCCAAGCTCAATCTTTTTCACCTCAAACGGCAATTTTCCTTCATAGACATACCCTACATCGCCCTGCGCACAACTGACGGTAACTTCGGCGCCTTCCTTAATTTCCTTGGTTGCATCGTGCGTTCCAACGACGGCAGGAATTCCAAGTTCTCTGGCAATGATGGCAGCATGACAGGTTCGCCCACCGCGATTAGTCACAATCGCAGAGGCGCGTTTCATAATGGGTTCCCAGTCAGGATCGGTCATGTCCGCAACCAAGACATCTCCCTTTTGTATTCTGTCCATCTCATCCGGGCTATGCACCACTTTTGCAATGCCTTGCCCAATACGCTGCCCAATGCTTCTGCCTTGAGACAACACGGTACCTTGCGCTTGTAAATGATAGCGCTCCATCACTTGGGCTTTTTGTCTGCTTTTAACTGTTTCAGGGCGTGCTTGCACAATATAGATTTCACCATCAATGCCATCTTTAGCCCATTCAATATCCATGGGCCTGCCATAGTGTTTTTCAATAATCATGGCTTGCTTCGCTAATAATTCGGCTTCTTTGTCCGTGATGGAAAATTGGCTACGATCGCTTGGCGCAACATCCTCTTTAGTGACGGCAGCATGATTTCCGGGCGCAACACTTTCTTCAACGTAAACCAATTTGACTTGTTTGCTACCTATATTACGACGAACAATGGCCGGCTTATTCGCATTTAAATTAGGTTTATAGGCATAAAATTCATCTGGGTTAACCGCCCCTTGTACCACCATCTCGCCTAAACCATAACTTGAGGTGATAAACACAACTTCTTGAAAGCCAGACTCCGTGTCTAAACTAAACATCACCCCACTTGAGGCTAAATCACTGCGGATCATTTTTTGAATTCCCACAGATAACGAAATGGTGGTGTGATCAAATCCATGATGCACTCGATAAGCAATGGCTCTATCGTTAAATAAAGAAGCAAAAACATGCTTCATCGCACTTAAAATGTTATCTAAGCCACGAATATTTAAAAATGTTTCTTGTTGGCCTGCGAAGGAGGCATCCGGTAAGTCTTCGGCGGTAGCAGAGGAACGGACAGCAACAGCACAGTATTCGCCCCCTTGGCATAGGGCTTCATAGCCAGCATGCACCGCGTCGATAAGCTCTGGTTGAAAATGGGCATCCATAATGCGCTCACGAATGCGTTGCCCAACTTTTTTAAGCATCGACACATTATCGACATCCAGATCTTTAAGAAGGGCATAAATTTCTTCTTTTAGCCCTCCTTGAGAAAGAAATTCTTGATAGGCATCCGCTGTGGTGGCAAACCCATCAGGGACTTTTACACCTGCATGAGTAAGGTTACCAATCATCTCACCTAGGGAGGCGTTCTTACCGCCAACCTTGTCAATATCTTTGATATTTAACTTGCTAAAGGGAATGACATAACCACTCGCTACTGACATGTTGCCTCCAAGATGGCATGCTAAGCTATTATTTTACTGATATCTGAATACACATGAAACGACGGATTGTTTTCTTTATCTCTGACAGAACAGGGATCACGGCTGAAAACCTAGGCTTAAGCCTACTCTCTCAGTTTGAAGGTATTCATTTTACCCAAATTACACTACCGTTTGTTGATTCTATCGAAAAAGCAGCTGCAGCCACAAATCGAATTAATCAAAGTGTATCAGCTGACGCAGAACTACCCATTGTCTTTGCTACTATTGTAAATCCTGAAATAAGAAAAATTTTGCAAGGCAGTAAATCTTGCTACCTGGATTTTTTCCAGACCTTTATCCCAACCCTTGAAAATGAATTTAACCTACATTCTGCGAATGTCATGGGACGAAGCCATGGGGTGAGTAATACCCATGCGTATAACACTAGAATTGAGGCTGTTAACTTTGCTTTAAATTATGATGATGGCGCCCGCACGAATGGGTATGATTCAGCCGATGTGATTTTAGTGGGCGTATCCCGCTGTGGTAAAACACCCACCAGTTTATATTTAGCCATGCAATTTGGCATTCGAGCAGCAAATTATCCTTTAACCGAAGAAGATGTCGAGGAGGGGCATTTACCCAAAGTGTTAAGGCCTTTTCATAAAAAGCTCTTTGGTCTTACCATTGATCCCAAACGGCTTCATGCCATTCGCACTAACCGCAAACCCGATAGCCGCTATGCCACCTTGGCACAGTGTGAACATGAAGTAAAAGTCGTGGAAAAGATCTTTGAACATGAAAAAATT
>CAZHSJ010000058.1:0-14334 GCA_964535225.1 Uncultured Candidatus Berkiella sp.
GTTTCAAATCGTCGGCTTTCTGACTTCAGGCTGACACAGTTCAAAAAACACTCTCCACTGAAATTAATCTATACAGACGTTGCCAGTAATTCCTTATTACTTTGCACATAACGCTGAAGGCGATTAATTTCTTTATTCAGCTCCACCATCAAAAAGTTAATATTATCGAGTTCTTTCTTTGCCAGCGCGGTTTCTACCGCCGCAACAGCAGCTTTGAGTGCTGGCACGCCGCAATAGCAGCAAGCTCCATGTAAGCGGTGCACTTGTTCCCGCATGTTTTTATAGTCTTTCTTAGTAAATAATTGGTTAATATTGTTTTGGGCAGATTTTAAACTATCCACCAGGCCCATCAACATATCTTTAGCTAAAGAACTTTTATTTGCAGCCAATTTTAAGGTTTGCTGCCAATCTACTGGGATCCGTGAGGGCTCTTGCACCCCTTCTTGTACATTATTGTTGTTATCTCGGATTGTTAAGTATTTTTTCGTCCATTGCGAAATAACCCGCTCTAAGCCTTTTTCATCAATGGGTTTTGTTAAATAATCATCCATGCCGGCCCGTAGCACCGCTTCGCGCTCTGTGGTAAGCGCATGTGCGGTGAGAGCAATAATCGGGATATGGGTACCTGGGCTTTCATCACTTCTTATACGGTTTGTTACTTCAATACCATCCATGCCCGGCATTTGGATATCCATAAAGATAAGATCGTAATTTTTTTGTTTAATAAACTGTAAGGCCTCAAAACCATTATTAGCACAATCTATATTAACGCCTAAGTTTTCAAGTAGGGCGGCGACCAGTTTTAAATTTGAGGGGTAATCATCTACCGCGAGTACGCTGATTTGGGCAGAATTATCAGGAACATAGGTGCTTTGGAGTGTATGATATTCTTTAGGTTTATAGTGTTCTTGAACCGCACCGTTATTACCCACCAAAACAGCAACGAGCGAATCGTGCAATTTTTTGCGGCTAACAGGTTTGGCTAAGCAAATAGATACCCCTGAACTTTGCAATTCCTCATAAATAGAATGATCAGTTGTATTCACCAATACCATGACTTGGCATTGATATTTATCCGTTGCCAGCTGGGTGAGCGTTTCAATAAAGGTGCTCATCGGATCAAGACGATCCACCCCTAAGATCATCAGGTGAAAGGGTTGCCCATTCTCTTTTGCAGTTTGTAAGGTGTTTTGTATAAGGCTCGCATCTTCCACTTCAGTAACTGTACTGCCAAATGAGGAAATAAGATGGTTTAGGCTTAAGCGTGTTGTAGGATGGCTTTCATACAGTAAGATGCTAAAATCTTTTAAAACAGTGTCAACCTGCGTTTTAACAGGTTCAAGTACTTTATTGGCTACAAAGGTAAACCAGAAAGTTGAACCTTTCCCTGCTTCAGATTCAACACCAATTTCACCACCCATTTGCTGTACCAATCGCTTGGAAATAACTAAACCAAGCCCTGTACCGCCAAATCGTCGTGTTGTGGTTGAATCTGCTTGCGTGAATGCTTGGAATAAAGATTTTTGTTCTTCAACAGAAAGGCCAATTCCAGAATCGGTGATGCTAACACACATCACAACATGCTCAGACATTTCCTTTTCTAACATAATTCTTACAACAACGCTTCCTTTTTCAGTAAATTTAATCGCGTTGTTGACTAAATTGGTAATGATTTGTTTTAGGCGCAGATGATCGCCAACAATACGTTCCGGTACATCTGAATAAATCATGGGTACTAATTCTAGGTTCTTTTCATGCGCATTTGGTGCCATTAACATTAAAGCATCTTCTACACATTCACGTAAATCCATGGGAACAGGATCTAAGGTTAATTTGCCCGCTTCTATCTTTGAGAAGTCAAGAATATCGTTAATAATGGAAAGCAAGCTAAACGCAGATTTATGAATAGTGGTGAGATAGTCATTCTGTCTTGAGTCTAATTTGGTTTTCATCAACAAATTAATAAAACCAATAACCCCATTTAAGGGCGTGCGAATTTCATGGCTCATGTTAGCCAAGAACTCGGATTTAACTCGGCTTGCCGTTTCGGCCTCTTTGCGGGCCATTTCAAGTTCAATGTTCTGAATTTCAATGGTTTCTAACGTTTGCCGCAGATCGGCGGTTGCTTGCTCTACGCTTTGCTGCATTTCTTCATGAGCGGCTTTTAAGGAAGCAGCCATGGTATTTATTCCAGCTTCCAAATGACGCAATTCACTTCGGGCATTCGTATAAACCCGGGTATCAAAGTTACCATTTTTAATTTTTTCAACTGCAGAGGCCATTTGTAAAATTGGCCGGGTAACGTCTCGGCCCATTCTAAAGGCAAATATGCCGCTGATCCCAAGGCCAATCAGTACGATAATAGAGCAGGCGAATAAAACTTGATATTGCCTAATGGTGGTGGTCATTCGACCCAATTCAATACTGATCCAACCTAAAACATTGTCATGATTTTCAACTTGATCAAAGGGAGAATCCACAAAAGCAAAATCTTCAATGATAACGTCACGAATAATAACAGGTACAGTAAAGAGCAATGAGTTACCAGTATCTGCCATGGTTATACCATGGGATTGATCGCTCACCGATAAAATGTTGGTGGGCGTTTGGTGCTCATGTCCGGCATGGGCTAATAGACGCCCATCTTTATTAAATATAGACACCGAACGCACTTCGGGCTCTGAGAGCGCATCATTAGCAAGACGTTGTAAGGTATGGGCGTTACCTGAGAACACGCCATACTCACTGGCAGGGGCAAGCTGTAAGGCAATGGCGTAACCCCTATCTCGGAGGGCTTTTTCTAAATCCTGAATTCGTGTGCTCGTAAAATAGGCGCTGAGCAGTAAGGAAATGATAATCGTCGGCACCAGCGTTAGAAACAAAACCCGGCTTTTAATGCCCCACTCATTAACCATGTTGTTTTTCCATTTTATTGATGGTTTGCTTTAATAACATTTCACTAGGAATGCTAAGCCCTAAAGATCGCGCAACCTGATAATTAACGGCAATCGCAAATTCTCTTGGGTATTGTGGTTTAGGTAACTTTTTATCATTAGTTGTTAAAATGTGAATAATTTCTTTTGAGGTTTGATCAGCAAGCTGTTTGGTGGTGGAGTACACAGCAGCAAGCGCGCCATTGTTAACGTAAGTTCGTGAATAACCAATAAGCGGTACACGCTTATGAAAAGCAGTGAGTAACATCCCTCGGGTTGTTTTGGCGTTATAAATTCGGCTGTCGGGTATTGCTAACACCATGGACGTTTCGTCTAATAGCCCATCTAATACAGCAACTGGGTTTTCAAATTTATTCACATAAATGGTATTAAGTTTTAAATGATGTTTATCAGCTAGTGTTTGTAACTGCGTTTGTTCTGGAAGTGAGTTGGGCCCCAGTAAGACACCGATACTACTTTGTGCTTCATTAGGAAGTAAGCTTTGTAATAAAAATAGTTGTCGCTCTAAAGGTTGATCTAAATATATCACCCCAATCTCATGAGATTTTTTTTCATGCGCTCTTAATAGGGTATTGAAAGTGTTTTTTCTGATAAGAACACTTAAAATGGGTGTTTTTGTTTTGGTTTTTAGTGTGCTGTCCAATGCCAATGAACCGATCGTAACAATCAGGCAGGCTTGGGGATGCTGAGTTAAAAATTGATTATCTTTGATGTTATCTGTAATAAGATGTGTGATCTTAGGGTGAAGCTGTGGTTTTGCATAGAGTGAGGCTTCTATTCGGTGAACCATACCAAAATGACTATTGCTTGAAATTAAGAGTACATTTGAGCACGCAAAGGCCGCTTGCAGGCATAGTTGCGTTGCAGCAATAAGGATAAAGAATCTGTATTTTTTGAGCATTTCCCGCATTCTGGTCTTATACTCTTGATGCGATTTGATCGCAAGAATTCATGGCAAATAAATGGTTGGATGCTAAACTAATCATGTTCACCTACATCATTTTCGCATCATAAAGGAGTCTAGGGTGGGAAAAGAAAATATAATTATGTTAGCTGCCTTAGCTGTAATTGGTATCCAAGGCTGTAAATGGAATGATGATTTTCGTGCACGCGAACAACCAGGTTATTTACAGCAACCGCAATATTTAGAGCCCCCACCTCGGCCTACCTTAAATAAGGAGTCTGAGGATTACAAAGGGAATGATACAAACCAAACCGCGGAAGAAGAGCGTGAACCGATTCCGTCTATTGATGATTTATCGCCTATTCCTGAAATCGAAGAGTATGGTGGCGTCTGATCCCTCAGTGAGTAATTAATGAGATGGTGGCTGACGCCATCTCATTACCAGCTGATTCAATAACATCCCTACCATCATAGAAACGACAAAGACAATTGCTTTTATCGTTCCCATACCCAGTTGAACTATCGCAGGTCCCGGGCATAATCCAACCAGGCCCCAGCCTATGCCAAAAAGCGCACTACCTATAATGAGCTTTGTATCAATTTGCTTTTTGCTGGGAATTTTCATCTGGGTACCACAAACACAAGTGGGCATTTTTTTAGCAAAGTGAAAAGCTAAAAATCCAACGCTAATAGCGCCAACCATGACAAAAAGTAAGGAGGGATCCCAATTGCCCGTTATATCAAGAAAACCTAAGACTTTAGCAGGGTTGGACATGCCAGAAACAAGCAAACCAACGCCAAAAATAAGGCCCGATATTAAGGAGAAAAAACCGAGTAACCATGATTTCTTATACATGTTTAACCACAAAAACAGTCATAAAAGCAAAAGACATAAAAATGAGCGTAGCAATTATAGAGCGCAACGAGAGTCTTGCTATTCCGCAAACGCCATGACCGCTAGTACATCCGCCAGCAAGTTGCGTTCCTAGCCCAACCAGCAAACCGGCAATGATGGTTATCGTCCAATTTTGAACTATCAGATCATCAGGATAAGAAAAGAAAAGCCTGTAACAAAGGGGAGAAAAGGTAAGCCCCAATAAAAACAACAAGCGCCATAGCCTATCGTTTTTGGGTGAGCTTAGGAGGCCACCTAAAATACCGCTAATCCCCGCGATTCTTCCCGTAGAAACCAAAAATAAAGCCGTTGCTAAACCAATTATTATGCCGCCTACTAAAGATAACCCAGGGGTAAAGTTTGACCAATTAATTGACATATAGATGCAGGGTAGCCTCCGATGGCAATCGCACTAGATTTACTGAGAATTTCTCATCAAAGGGACGACCTCTGCCTGCCTTGCCGTAGTTTTAACGAAGGCAGGTGTCGTGCCGATAAAAGTCCTGATTTTATCAGGGCGGGCGCAGAGGCCCGCCCCTACAATGATGCTAATCTATCGCATCTGAGGGGCTGACCTGAGTAAATTTACTTCTTCTCTACTTTCGCGCCAGTAACTTTGCCGCTAATGGTAGAATCGCCTTCTTGCTCAACAAGACCCTTTCCAGATTCAAAAGTAATGTTGTTAACGCTGGTATTTTTTAGAATTAATTTTTGCTCGTCGTTTTTACCAGATTTTTGAATGGTAATGTCTTGAAGCCTGCAGTTTTCTAAAGTGGTTTCTTCGCTAACGATGTTAATCATTTTAGCAAATTTTGTTTCTTTGGCGTTGAGTTGTCCATAAATGTTAACGGTGTTTTTAAAATCAGATTCGTCAGCATCGACTTTTCCATTCACATTCACGGGTCCGCTTAATACAACGGTTTTAAGTTTAACATTACCGTTAACAGACAAATCATTAAACGCAGACGTTTTAGCATCCATATTGCCGTTAATAACGGCTTCTTTATTAAATTGTGAGTCAACAGCCTCAAAAGAGCCATTAACCAAAGTTGTGTCAGTTACTTTAATTTTTTTAACGAGTAGTTTACCAGAGTGATGTAAGTTTTTAACTTCAACGGCAGTCAGGCCAGAATTGCCAAACTTCATATTAGTTGGTTTTGTTTTTTCATTGGCATCCGCGCCGAAGGTGGACGTTGCGCTAAGGCTAAGCAACAAACTTAAGGTGGTAGCAGTGACTTTTTTTAACATAATTCATCCCTTATTCGTTAAAAACACCCGTAAAAATCAGCATTCAGTCTGACATTATTAAAAGAAATTCGCAATAAACACAATCAAGATCCCAACAGGCGCAAAATAGCGAATAGCCGCGCGCCAGGCCAAAAAGAGGAATAAGGAGTTGCCGTCAAATTCTTCCTCTGTCACCGTATCCGGCATTATCCAACCAGCAAAAATACAGTACAAAAATGCGCCAATGGGTAAGAGTATATTAATGGGCAAATCCGTTAACACTTCAAAAATTCCCCATTTGCCAAAGACTTTAATATGCTCCCAAACGTTAAAGGAGAATACGGAAGCCAAACCTAAAATCCAGGCAAGCATACCAATATAGAATGAACTGCGCTTGCGTGACATATTCCAGCGTTCGTGCAACATAGCAACCAGGGGCTCTGCCATCGAGATGGAAGAGGTCCATGCGGCAAATAACAATAACATAAAAAATAACGTGCCCACGATTTGTGATCCGGGCATATGACTAAACGCCACAGGTAAGACCGTAAACATTAAACCAGGCCCGCCCATGGCTTGGAGATTATTTGAAAATACTAAGGGAAATATGGCAAGGCCTGCTAATAACGCAACCAAAACATCTAAAATGGAAATAATTAAGACGGTTTTCACTAAATCCGTTTCTTTAGAAAGATAAGAACCATAAATAAGAATGCAGCCTGCTCCAGTCGCAAGAGAAAAGAAGGCCTGACCAAGTGCATCTATCACGGCGCGCGCGGTGAGTTCTTCTGGTCTAAAGGAAAACATAAAGGAGAGCCCACTCTTGAAGTCGCCTTCAATGGCAGCATAAATCACTAAAATAATTAAAATTAAAAATAAGCCAGGCATCATCCATTTTGAGGCACGCTCAATGCCCGCATTCACGCCAAGTGCCACTACAAGCATGGTAAGAAACATAAAGAGCGTGTGCCATTTTGTTAGTTCAGCGGGTGAGGCCAAGAGGGCTTGCCAAATTTGAACAATACTATCAGGTGAGGCATTAATGAAGGTGCCTTTAAAAGCGTAAAAAAGGTAAGCGATAGACCAACCAGCAACCACACTGTAAAACGCAAGAATAAGCAGTAATGTCACAGCGCCTAGCCAACCCAGGCCTTGCCAAGAGGAAGAAGCTTTTACTTCAGTTGCTAGGGTTGCTAAGGTATTAACAGGATTCTGTCTGCCGCGACGGCCAATTAATAATTCGGCAATCATCGCAGGGATCCCAATTAAGGCAATAAAGAACAAATAGGCAATCACAAAAACACTGCCGCCATTGCTACCGGCCATATAGGGAAACTTCCATATATTGCCAAGACCTACCGCGGCACCAGCAGTTACCATGATAAAGGCAAAGCGAGAACTCCATAAACTACGTGCACTGCTTTGATTATCATTCATGAGATGCTACCTTACGTTAATTTGAAGGCGTAGGTTAATGCATTCTGAGTTTATTTAACAATAGTCTTTCACTTTGAGTAAGGCTTCTTGATGAATACTTTTGTCTTTGATATAGAAACTGTCCCTGATGTGTCAGCAGGGAGACGTTTACTGGGTTTAGAGAATTTGCCCGATGAAACTGTTAGCGATGCGATGATGGCGTTAACGAAAGAGGCCACCGGTCAAGGGTTTGTTAAACATCATTTGCATAAAATTGTGGCAATTTCAGTGGCCTTTCGCCAAGACAAGAGCTTTAAAGTGTGGTCTTTAGGCGATCTCGATGCCGATGAATCTGAATTAATTAGCCGCTTCTTTGCCGGCATTGATAAATACCGGCCAACGCTGGTTTCATGGAATGGCTGTGGGTTCGATTTACCGGTTTTACATTACCGCGCACTGTACCATGGTATAACCGCAGCGCAATATTTTGAAACGGGCGAGAATGACCCCTCTTTTAAGTACAATAACTATCTCAATAGGTATCACAACCGTCATATTGATCTGATGGACACCTTGGCAGCATTTAATCAAAAATCATTTGCTAAGTTAGACGAAATAGCGGTGTTACTTGGTTTACCCGGAAAAATGGGTATGTCTGGTAACTTAGTGTTGGAGAATTATCTGAAGGGTAATTTGGAGAAGATCAGGCACTATTGTGAAACGGATGTTATCAACACCTATCTTATTTATCTTCGCTTTCAGCTTATGCGGGGGATATTAAGTCCAGATCTGTACGAGCATGAAATTGAACTAACAAAAACAAGTCTGGCTAACCAAGGTCAGCCTCACTTTGAAGAATTTCTTAAAGAATGGGAGAGCGTGTAAAATGGCAGCTCGTTGACATTAAGGCAGTTATTATGTCCAGAAAAAATAAACCGCTCCCTCAAGAAGCTGTGGAAGTTCAAATTCAATCCCTTTCCCATGATGGTCGAGGACTTACACGGATTAATGATAAAATTCTCTTTGTTTTTGGGGCACTGCCAGGTGAAACGGTTAAGGTTAAATACACAAAAG
The DNA here is from genome assembly GCA_964535225.1 of Uncultured Candidatus Berkiella sp. Taxonomy (GTDB): domain Bacteria; phylum Pseudomonadota; class Gammaproteobacteria; order Berkiellales; family Berkiellaceae; genus Berkiella. Next base: position 8,471 of record CAZHSJ010000058.1, read on the forward strand.
TTCACTCTCGTTATAGCGAAGCAAAAACGATAGAGATCCTATCACCATCAAGTATCCGCACTAAGCCTATTTGCGATCATTTCGGAGTTTGCGGTGGTTGTCAGTTGCAACATTTGCCAAGTACCCTGCAAATTGAGCATAAGCAGCAATTCTTAAAAGAACAACTTGAGCATCACGCCAAAGTCACCCCCTTGCATTGGCTGCCCCCCTTACAAGGTTTGGTAAAAGGGTACAGGCAAAAAGCCCGTTTAGGCGTGCGCTATGTAGATAAAAAGCAAAGTTTACTTATCGGATTTCGAGAGCAAAATAACAATAAAATTGCCATTATTGAACAATGTGCCGTGCTAGATCCGCGTGTTGGAAATAAAATTTCTGCACTAAGAGAAGTCATTTATTCTCTTGAGGGCAAAAGAGCCATAGCGCAAATTGAAGTGGCTATTGGAACAGATGAAGTCGGTTTGGTGTTTCGGCACCTTGAACCGCTCTCGTTGGCAGATGTGACCGCGCTCACGGCATTTTGTGAGCAAAATCAGTTTTCGCTTTATTTGCAGCCCCAGGGCGTAGATTCAGTTCATAAAGTTTATCCAGATAAGACAATAGAATTAACGTATGAACTTAGCGATCAGGGCTTACAGTATCGTTTTCACCCCTTAGATTTTACCCAAGTAAACCAAGTTATAAACCAAAAAATGGTTAACCAGGCATTAGCGCTACTAGCACCTACAAAGGATGACGTTATCCTAGATTTATTTTGTGGCTTGGGTAACTTTAGCTTGCCGTTTGCACAGTGTGCTAAGGAAGTGGTTGGGGTTGAGGGCACACAAACGATGGCTAATCGAGCACAAGCGAACGCGGCTTTAAATAGCATCAGCAATGCACGCTTTTATGCTTTTGATTTAAGCAAAGCGTTTAAAAATGAGGACTGGGCTAAAAAACACTATACCAAAATAGTACTCGATCCGCCGCGTTGCGGAGCACAAGAGATAGTCAGTGCTATTGGTCATTTTAGCCCCAAAGAAATTTTATATATTTCTTGTAATGGCGCAACCTTTGCTAGGGATGCAGCTATACTTGTTCATCAACATGGGTACCAATTAGCCAAGGTAGGCGTTATGGATATGTTTCCACATACAGCGCATGTAGAAACAATCGCCTTATTTAATCGCCCACAACACTAGGCGCTAAAAAACAGGGATGAGATCCTCACATGGTAAAAATCAGAGATGACTTACCAAAGGCACAAGATGGCAGTATTGATCTTGCCACTTGGGTGGAGCGAATTGCAAAAAATCGCCCCAAACACGAACAAAATTTATTATCGCAAGCGGCACAGTTAAATCTTGAGCATGGCGGGCATCATTTAACCTGTGTCAATGAATCTTGCCTGCGTCAGGGCCTCACCACCGCGGAGACTTTAGCCACACTAGAGCCGGATATTGCAACCTTACTTGCTGCCATTGTTTATTTTCCAGCACACTATGGCGAGCTTAGTAGTGATCTGATTAAAACAACGTTAGGTAATGAAGTTGCAACGTTGGTTACTGGGGTTATTGACATTACGGCAAGAACATCACAAGCCAAAGGATCAAGTAGCACCACCTATCATGATAATTTGCGCAAAATGCTCCTCGCTGTGGTAGAAGATGTGCGCGTGGTGTTAATTAAACTGGCGGAGCGTATTACTTCCATGCGCGCTGCGGCAGTATTGGATAAAGAGGTTCGTCATCAATTTGCCTTAGAAACCAGAGATATTTACGCGCCCTTAGCCAATCGTTTGGGTATCGGCCAGATAAAGTGGGAGTTAGAAGATTTTGCTTTTCGCTATCTTGAACCTGAGGCTTATAAAAATATTGCCAAGTTGCTCGATGAGAAACGTCTAGATAGAGAAATTTATGTTAAAAATGTCATAGATGAAATTAAAAATGCGTTAAGCGCTGAAAATATAGAAGCCGAAGTAACCGGCCGTGTGAAGCATATTTATAGCATTTGGCGCAAAATGATTCGTAAAAATTTAGACTTTAAAGACATTTATGATGTAAGAGCGGTGCGGATATTAGTGCCAGAAATCAGGGATTGCTATGCCGCTTTAGGGATTGTGCATTCCTTATGGCAGCATGTACCAAAAGAATTTGACGATTATATCGCAACGCCCAAAGAAAATGGGTATCGCTCACTGCACACCGCTGTAATTGGTCCAGAAGGCAGAACGGTAGAAATTCAAATTCGTACCTTTTCCATGCATCAAGAAGCAGAATTAGGGGTGGCGGCACATTGGGTTTATAAAGAAGGCGGTAAACTAGATGCAAGTTATCAGAAAAAATTAAATACGCTAAGACAAATCCTCGATTGGAGTGAGCAAGCGCAAGAAGGCGATGTTAATGAAGTCTTGTTGCAAGAATTACTAGAAGATCGCGTTTATATCTTTACCCCACAGGGCGATGTCGTCGATTTACCGATGGGATCAACACCGCTTGATTTTGCCTATCATATACACACGGATTTAGGTCATCGTTGCCGAGGGGCAAAGGTAAATGGCTCGATTGTACCTTTAAATTATCAACTTACGTCAGGCGAACAGGTCGAGATCTTATCAGTAAAAGAAGGGTCCCCCAGTCGGGATTGGTTAAATCCCCAATTAGGTTATGTAAATAGTGTTCGCGCAAGAGCCAAAGTGCATAGCTGGTTTAAACGCCAAGCACGTGATGAAAATATTATTCAAGGGCGTGAAACGTTAGAAAAGGAATTTAAACGGATGGGGCTAGAAGTGGCTGGCCTTGGTAAGATTTTAAGCAAGGTGGGTGTGAAGAGTTTGGACGATCTTTATGCCACAGTTGGCCAAGGCGATTTAAGGATAAGCCAAATAGTGAATGCACTTGGCAGATCTGAGGAACCGCAAACAGAGGAAATAGCAACACATTCTGCCAAAGCGAGCACACAACATTCGGACATAACAATTCAAGGTGTGGGCAATTTATTGTGTCATTTTGGACGCTGCTGTAAACCGCTACCGGGAGATAGAATTGTGGGTTACATCACCTTAGGAAGAGGGGTGACTATTCATCGCCAAGATTGCATTAATGTTTTAAATAAGCCAGAAGAAGAGCAACGATTAATTCAAGTACAATGGGGAGATCTGCGACGCAATTTTTACCCGGTTGATATTTCTATTAGTGCTTATGATAGGCAGGGTTTGTTGCGCGATATTACGTCCATACTGAGTAACGAGAAGGTGAATGTGTTGGCAGTAAACACCTTAACGAATAAAGCGGATAATATAGCTAATTTAGTGTTAACCTTAGAAATTTCTGATTTAAGTGCGCTAATGAATATTTTAAACAAAATAATGCAACTTCCGAATGTGTTAGAAGCGCATCGTTTACACACACAGGTGCGCTAATGTCTGAAGAATCGTCTAATATCAATGCGCTTTTAGCCATTATGGCCACATTACGGTCGCCAGATAAAGGCTGTCCTTGGGATAGGGCACAAACCTTGCAATCGATAGTGCCGCACACTATTGAAGAGGCTTACGAAGTGGCGGATGCCATTGAAAAGGGCAACCCGCAAGAGATCAAATCTGAAGTGGCCGATTTATTACTGCAAGTCGTATTTTATTGCCAAATAGCAAAAGAACAAGGACTCTTTGATTTTGCCGAAGTTGTTGATGCGCTAAAAGAAAAGCTTATTCGTCGTCATCCGCATATTTTTGGCGATGCGCAAGTTGAAGATCATCATTCGTTATGGGAGTCTATTAAAGAGGAAGAACGAAAGCAAAAATCGGCAGATCACGCAGTTTTAGCTGATGTTGCTGTCTCATTACCTGCGTTACTACGTGCACAAAAATTGCAAGCAAGAGCAGCCCGTGTGGGCTTTGATTGGCCGCATATCAACTATGTACTCGATAAAGTGCATGAAGAAATTGAAGAATTTAAACAATCCTTTAAAGACAATGATTTAAACGCAACCCAAGAAGAATTGGGGGATATTTTATTTGTTTGTGCTAATTTAGCAAGGCATATCAAATCCGATGCGGAAACCATTTTACGAAAAGCCAACCAAAAATTTGAGCGTCGCTTTGGGGGCGTGGAGCAAAAAGTGTTGGCTTCTGGTAGGGCGTGGGACAAGTTTACCCTAGCGGAGCTTGAGGCTTTTTGGCAAGCGGTTAAGCAAGCAGAAAATAGCAAGTAATTGCTAGCAATCCTCCATCAATAATATGTTATTCAACTTGCAACGTGCCTGGGTATTTTGCTATAGTGTCCTGTCATTAGCAATATATTAGTTTGTTGTCTATATATTTCCACATTAATCAGGGTTTTGAAATGCTACAGTGTCTTCCCTTGCTCCTTTATGTTGATAATTCCCCCTCAAGATTAACGCAATTACGCCAAGAAATTCCTTATCTTAAGGCAATGGGGTATCAAGGGATTTGCTATTCCCAATTTGACGAATCAGATGAAAAAGCAAGCTTATTCGAAGAAGATTTTCATTTCCATAACATTGAGCCAAGCGCTATAACGTTAAACGCGCCATTCGCACAGCAGGGTGATGTTTTTGCCCAAATACAAGCATTTAAAGACAGCTATTATTTAGAACAATCCCAGAAATATGCAAAGCTGTATCAGGGCGGCTTAATCGTTATATTAAGCAAAAAAAGTCCCACTAATACGGTTGAGCAGCTTGCTTCACAACTAAATCAATTATCACTTTATAATAAAATTGAATTTCATGATATTTCAACATCATTACCAAGTGATTATAAAGCAAAGATCCGCTGTTTTTTAGAAAAGCATGCGCCATCGTTCTTGTATGGTGAAACCCTATCACCCAAGGTACTACAACAGCTTCAACGTGTTGATCATCAATTTGAAGTGCGACAAAACGAACAGACAAAGCAATGTGATGCTGTTATTAAGGTAAAAGATATTATCGATTTTGAACAGCGAGCCATCAAAATAAAACGAAAGCTTGATGTTCACTGTCGCTTTGTTATGAATGGAAATTCTCCGTTACTGCTTATCCCTCAGGTGACTGATTTTGAAACCCAAAAGAGAATAGAAAAAGCACAATGTAGCCCCACAAGATCAACAGCCCCATTTTCTATAGCAAAACTAAATAAATACCTCGCAACCTTAGCAGTGTTACCCAACACAAAATCTGCCGAGATTGACTTTAAAGATTCAATCACCCTGGCAACGTTAGTACTGCCAGTGGGCTCTGAAATATTATTAAATGGCCAGAAAATAATAAAACTCACGCTGGTTAGCTCGTTGAATATACGGGAATACAAATCTTCCTATGTTATTGCACGCAGTATACAGGGCGTTAATACGGTATTTTACGATAGGGATTCATTTAAATTAGAAAAACTATTTTTGCGCCAAGGCGCATATTTTGAAAAAACCTTCCATCAGTTTTATCATTTGGTTAACAATCCCGATTGGAAAAACACCCCAACACGAGACATCTACGATGCCAGCAAACGTAATTTCTATGCATTGGTACATCAAAAAACAGCAACAAGCATAGTAAGCAGGATTAGCCAGTCTAAAAGACTTTTCCAAACAGCCAAAACACAGGGCGTTTTAGTGTTTTCATTTGGGTGTGGCGAGGGAGCCGAGCTCGTAACGGTGAGACACACCTTGGCGCAAGAACAAATGGATGCCCAATGTATTGGTGTTGACATTAATCCAGAAAACTTTAGACGCAAATTTGATGGCGTTACGCTGATAAAAGGGGATATGCTAGAAACAAAACAATTAATTGCGCCTTTCATGAATAATAAAAAGTTAAAAATTGGCCTTTTTATTGGCTCTTTGGTTCAACAATGTTTAAGTGGTACCCAACAAGCAGCAACTGTTCTTGCC
>CAZHSJ010000059.1:0-14141 GCA_964535225.1 Uncultured Candidatus Berkiella sp.
GGTGACTAAGACTTTTTTGCTTAATATAAAGGTTATCACATGGCTTTCAGGTATTTCTTTTATTACTTAATAAAATAGTGGGTACTGTGGCGGATGTTTTTGAACTTATCGATGAAAAGTCGGATGAACTTTCCGTTTATTTAGTAGGCAGTTCGCAGGGGTTTGCTAAAACAAAACAAAATAAATATCTGAGTAAAACGTTAAGAGAAATTAACTATTTAGAAAGTTTATTAGGGAAAAGCTATCAAAGCTTATCAAGTTTGCGGCTTTTAATTGCGTTTTTTGATGAAACTCAACATGACATATTTACCCCTGAAGAATGCAAACGATTGGAAACGATGACCCAAGATATAGACTCTTTAGCCAAACATGCAGAGCATCTTGTTCAAAAATTCAATTTTCAGCTTCAATCCACTTTGGGGCTTATTAATGTGGAGCAAACACAAATCATTAAGATCTTCACCGTTTTAGCGATGGTTTTTATGCCCCCCACCTTAATCGCGAGCGTTTATGGGATGAATTTTAAGTTCATGCCAGAGTTAAATGTTTTATTTGGTTATCCCGCAGCTATTGGATTGATGGTTTTTACGGCGTTGATACCCTACTATCTTTTTAAACGAAAAGGTTGGATATAAAGCAAGTTAACTATATGAGGTGACCCTATAAACCGATAAATGGTAGGTTTATCGTGACAAATGTGGCAGAAAACCTCGGCCATTCGCAGTATGATACCCCCGCATAAAGATCTCGCTTAGCGTGATTGCAATATGTGAAACATCTAGAAGTAAAAGGGGATTAATTATGTTACGTGAATTATCTTTATCTGAAGTAGCCAACGTTTCCGGTGGCGATATTTATGAAGTTTATCCACCCGCCATTCCTGGTTACGCTTTAGTGGGTTGGACTGAAGAAGTTGTTGGTTTTGACACCATTGAATGGACTGAATATGTTGGCTTTTTTGCAACACCCGTTCACCATGTTGATACAACCCCCATTTTTGATATTCAACCGCTTTATGCACCTATCGTTACCACCACAACAACCTACATTTATTAATTGTTGTTGTTAAGGTATGCAAAAGGCCTCTTATGGGGCCTTTTTTTTGCGATTTAATTTTGAATTCATGCAACGCACGAATTTTTCTCTTATCTGATATTACCTTCACTATCTTTATTTGTGGCATTGACTCCTATTCTTAACTCGGGTTTGATAACAATGTGGCAATCAAAATGACATGACATATTTTTTGCTACACACCCTTTCTAAAATACTTCAAGGAGATGAACATGAATAAAGGTCCACAAACAGCACCAGAAGGCAAAAAGAAATCTAGTTGCTTAGCACCATTGTTTGATTGTTTACGTAAAAGAGTCGATACCGATGGAGATGGAAAGATTGAAGCACATGAAATTGGCGATGCTATAGAAACCGTTGTTACAGTCGTTGGCTCTGTTACCCCTAGGGAAGGGAATGTTTCTGCTGCTGATGCTACGGCTACTACTGGCGATACAACAACGAATGCGCCCAAAAAAGAATCGCCTCGAAAGTAGCGCCTTGATGCGAAAGCATAAAATGCAATTGTACTAGAATCATCTAGAATATCTTATCGTAGGGGGCGACCTCTGCCTGCCTTGCCGTAGTTTTAACGAAGGCAGGTGTCGTCCCAATAGTAGTCGTAGGGTGTGCAAAGTTAAACGTGCACACCATCAGATTGTGGGCACGCTCAACGCTTTGCCCACCCTACGTACTCTTGATACCGCCATGACTGGGGATTTCTCAGGCTTTATGTGCGGTAAATAGGTGCCAATGAAGCCATCCTGGCATGACATATTTCAGGATTTACTCCGCTAAATCCGTTTTTTTCGGAATAACGGTAATATGTTTAAACGCATTGAGATCAAATATTAAATTGGATTTCTTAACGGTCTCGATATTAACGGTAAGTGCAACAAAAGAAGAGGTTTCAACAAAATTCATAGAGCCACCAAGATCAGCAAAGTTGCCAATATCGCTTATTACCAGCACAGGTTTACCTAAGAATTTTTTTACAATAACGTTAACATTATCTTTTTCTGAATTAGAGATATAGACTAACTGACAATCCGTTTGTGACTGCTTAAAAGATTTTTTGCTAACTAAAATTTTTCTGTTGTTGATCACATTGCCATTGAGCTCATCAATAGGTTTGGTGTTAACAAATTTACCGACCATGCAGACTTTTAAGGCATTGTCCTTTACAGTTGAATCAGGCCACACGATTGTACTAAGCAGGTATTTAATTATCTTTGCTTTTTGACCTATTCCCCAGTGAGGATCTTTAACAATATAAGCTTGTGCGCTGCCAATGCTTATTAAAGAGAGCAAGAAAAGAATAATTACTTTTTTAGTCAGATGCATGTACAAAATAAGGCTTCCTTGTCTGTTTTCCTGATTGTACAATAGTTTATTGCCTTTGTTTAATAAGCTTTATTTTAATTTGTAAGAAACCTATCATAGATTTAAAATTCTTATTCTGTTTAAAAACACTTTATAATCAATTTTATTTATAGTGAGTAGCTTTCAATGAGTTTGCCAAAATATCAGCAGTTTATAAATAATGACTGGCATAACCCTGAAAATGAACAATGGATAGAATCTTTTAACCCCTACACAGCTAAACCCTGGTGCTTGATCCCCCGAGGCAACAAAAGAGATGTCGACAAAGCTGTTATGGCGGCACATCAAGCATTTACAACAGGTGAGTGGCCAACTTTAACACCCACTCAGCGCGGAAAACTTCTTCGAAAATTAGGCGATCTCATCGCCCAAAAAGCAGAATTTCTTGCGCAAATAGAAGTAACCGATAATGGCAAGCTGATAGCTGAAATGTCTGCACAACTCAACTATATTCCTGAGTGGTATTATTATTACGGTGGGTTGGCAGACAAAATTGAGGGCGCTGTTATCCCCATTGATAAAGAAGATGTTTTTAATTTTACACGTTATGAACCCTTAGGGGTGGTGGTTGCCATTGTGCCTTGGAATTCACCGTTGTTTATTGCAGCATGGAAGTTAGCACCGGCCTTAGCTGCTGGGAATACGGTGGTGCTTAAACCTTCTGAATATACCTCCGCCTCGGCGTTTGAATTTGCAAAATTAGTTAAAGAAGCCGGTTTTCCCCCTGGCGTTGTGAATGTCATTTCTGGTTTAGGCAGTGAAATTGGCGATGATTTAGTGATGCACCCAAAAGTTGCAAAAATTGCCTTTACTGGTGGCACGCAAACCGGAAAGCGAGTTTATGAAAATGCCGCGAAGGGCATTAAAAAGGTAAGTTTAGAGCTTGGCGGAAAATCACCGAATATTGTTTTTGATGATGCTGATCTTGATAATGCCGTAAAAGGTGTTATTTCTGGTATTTTTGCTGCTACAGGGCAAACCTGTATCGCAGGCTCAAGGCTGTTAGTGCAGCAATCTATTCATGACACCTTTGTTGAAAAGGTGGTTGCCTTGGCCAAGACAGCTAAAATGGGCGATCCCTTGTTAAAAGAAACGCAAGTTGGCCCAGTAACAACGCAAGCGCAATTTGAAAAGGTACTCAGCTACTTGGATATTGCCAAACAAGAAGGGGCCAAATGTGAATTGGGTGGCAAGCGTGCCACGTCAGCACAAGCAGGTGAGGGCTGGTTTGTTGAACCTACCATTTACACCCAAGTGAATAACAACATGCGTATTGCGCAAGAAGAAATATTTGGTCCGGTATTATCTGTTATTCCCTTTAAAGATCAAGAACAGGCAATCGAAATAGCGAATGATATTCCTTATGGCTTAGCTTGTGGGATCTGGACGAGTGATATTAAACGCGTGTTTGACGTTTCAAAGCAAATACAAGCAGGTACGGTGTGGGTAAATACTTACCGCATGCTAAGCTATTTATCGCCTTTTGGGGGGTATAAGCAGTCCGGCATTGGTCGGGAAAGTGGTTATCAAGCTATTTATCAATACATGCAACCTAAAAGTGTGTGGATTTCAACGCAAACCGAGATCCCAAACCCTTTTATTATGCGCTTAAAGTGATGAGTGAACAGGATGTTAAAAAAACTTAAATCGCAGTTACAAACTGAAATTGACACCTCTTTTTTGTATCAACAGCTTGCCTTGCATCATGAAGGAGAATCGGTATCGCGTATTTTTCAAAAAATGGCGGATATAGAACAACGCCATGCGCAAAGAGTGTTAACAAAAATTCATGAAATAAAACGAGATTTTCCGATGCCTGGTCCAAGTTTAAGAGCCAGGATCCAGGTGAAATTGGCCCATTATTTTGGCTTTGAATTTATTTTATCGCATCTTACCGCGGTTGAATATCAAATGTCTAAAAGCACCATTGAAAAAAAATTAGCACAAGGCGAAAAAATCACCGGCCTTGAAAATGTGCATTTAAATATTATTCAAAATTTAGCTAAAAAAGATAACTTAACCGTGCAAGGTGAAACATTATCCACCTTTGAAGGTAAGCATAAGAGCGTAGGGGGCAATGAATTACGTGCTGCGGTTTTAGGCTCTAATGATGGTTTAGTGTCCAATATGAGCTTAGTGATGGGCGTGGCAGGGGCAACTAGCGCTGAAAATCAAATTCTTATCGCGGGTATTGCTGGGCTCATGGCAGGCGCATTTTCTATGGCGCTAGGGGAGTGGCTTTCTGTACAAAGTGCTAGAGAGCTGTATCAACGGCAAATTGAAATAGAAGCAGAAGAGCTTGAAAATTCCCCTGAAGAAGAAATGAATGAGCTCGCTATTTTATACCAAGCTAAAGGTATGGATGAAGCGCAGGCCAAGCAACTCGCCGAGCGCGTACTTTCTAACAAAGAAACGGCTTTAGATTCGCTTGTTAGAGAAGAGCTTGGAATTGATATGAAAACGCTAGGGGGATCTGCCTGGAAAGCGGCTTTCACATCTTTCTTTTTATTTGGCATTGGTGCCATTATTCCTGTTTTTCCGTTTTTCTTTATGACGGGTATAGAGGCGACAATAACCAGTGTTTCGGCAAGTGCCGTCGGCCTGTTTCTTATCGGCGCTAGCATTACGTTGTTTACCGGAAAAAGCATATTTTACTCTGGATTTAGACAGATCTTTTTTGGTTTAGCCGCTTCAGGAATTACCTATTCCATTGGAAAAGCCATTGGCGTTTCTTTACTGTGAGGACATGTGACTATTTTAGAACTCGTTGAACCCCTAAGCATTAAACTAAAATCCAAAACGTGGAAGATGGTGACCGCAGAATCCTGCACGGGCGGAGGATTAAGCTATTACTTAACCGCTATGGCGGGCAGTTCCGACTGGTTTGATAGAGGGTATATTACATACAGCAATCAATCCAAAGTAGAGCTCTTAGGCGTGAAGGCCTCATCACTAGAAGAGCATGGTGCGGTTAGCGAGCAAGTTGCCAAGGAAATGGCACAAAATGCCCTGGCACGCTCATTAGCGCATCTGAGTGTGTCTATTACGGGTATTGCAGGCCCTGCAGGCGGAACCCCAGATAAGCCCGTTGGCACGGTTTATATTGGTGTTGCTTCAATTGAAATAGCCCCTAGAATTCTCAGCTATACTTTTAAAGGAGATCGTTCGCAAATACGTGAACAAGCCATTAGGCAAGCTTTAACACAAGTGTTATCCATTTTATGAGTACCCATATTCAACATTTTGCTAAAAACTCTGCCGATTATAAGCAATTTCGCCCTGATTACCCTGAAGCATTATTCACCTATTTAGAGAGCCTTGTCCCTGATAAACAACTCGCTTGGGATTGTGGCACGGGTAATGGTCAGGCAGCGGTTGCCTTAGCCAAGCGATTTAATCAGGTTATTGCCAGTGATATAAGTCAGGAACAGCTCAATATGGCGCCCAAAGTGCCTAATATTAATTATCACTGCTGGCCGGCACAAAAGACAACTTTGCCTGATCATAGTGTTGATCTGATTACCATTGCTCAAGCATTGCATTGGTTTGATCTTGATAATTTTTATCAAGAAGTGAATCGTGTTGCAAAAAAAGACGCTGTGATTGCGGCTTGGTGTTATTCTTTAGGCAATATTTCCTCCACGATTGATCCTATATTACGTAAACTTTACGTTAATATTTTGGGCGCTAAATATTGGCCCAAAGAAAGAAAATATGTCGAAGAGGAATATTGCACTATTTTGTTCCCTTTTACGCGCATTTCTCCCCCTGCGTTTGTTATTCATAAAACGCTTAATTATGAACAATTACTAGGCTACCTTGGTACCTGGTCTGCGGTAAAAGAATATGAAACGCAAAAGCAGCAAAACCCGATTGATCGTATAAGCGGCGATCTCAAAGCAGCTTGGGGCGATCCCCTCTCTCCTAAAACCATGGTATGGCCTATCCATCTTATTGTTGGAAAAATAGCTTAGATATTAGTTATCCTTAGTTAACCCCCGCTTGATCATCTTTATTTTTCCCCCTATAGTTTGATAAATGTACACTAATCATTTTTGGAGGGGAAAACGCTCATGTTTGCCCTTATTGATTGCAATAACTTCTATGTTTCTTGCGAAAGGGTATTTAACCCCAAGTTAGAGGCAAAGCCTGTGGTGGTGCTTTCTAATAACGATGGTTGTGTGGTGGCGCGCTCCAATGAGGCAAAGGCGATTGGCTTTAAAATGGGCGATCCTATTTTCCAAAGGAAGGATTTGGTTAGAAAGCATGGGGTGATTGTGCTTTCCTCAAATTTTCGTTTGTATGGCGATATGTCTGGCCGGGTGATGAACTTATTAGCTAATTTTGCCCATGATTATGAAGTTTACTCTATTGACGAAATGTTTCTTGATTTAGCCGACATGCCCATAGCGGATTTAACTCTCTATGGCAAACAAATCAGAAAAACCCTATGGCGGGGGCTTCATCTACCTGTCTCTGTTGGTATTGCACCAACTAAAACGCTTGCGAAAGTGGCTAATTTCCTTGCAAAACGTCATTTTGCGTTAATGGGGGTGCAGGTATTTTATGATTCTGTGCAGGCACGTGAACATCTTCATCAGGTAGAAGTAGGGGAAGTATGGGGGGTAGGGCCAAAATGGGCTATGCAGTTAAAGCAAGTTGGCATAAATACGGCACAGGATTTGGCCAATGCCTGCCCACATCTTATTCGCAAACAATTTAATGTGATGCTAGCAAAAACGGTATTGGAGCTACAAGGTACCTCTTGTTTAGGTATTGAGGAAGTTGCTCCACGTAAGAACATTATGGTGTCCCGCTCTTTTGCGCATAAAATCGAAGATTATAACGAACTGCGCGAGGCGGTTACTTTGTTTGCAACGAATGCTGCTGAAAAATTAAGAGAACAACAGTGTTATTGTTGTGGATTAATGGTATTTGTGCGCACCAGCCCCTTTAGCGAAAACGATCCTCAATACCATAATTCAATTTCTTTGCGTTTTGTAAAAGAAACGGATAATACCATCGTTATTCTTAAGACAGCAGTACAAGGCTTAAAAACCATTTTTCGAAAAGGCTATAAATATAAAAAAGCGGGCGTTATGCTGCTAGATACGGCGAATAAAGAGAGCGTGCAGGGGGATCTGTTTTTGGATGAAAACAGGTTGCACAATGCGCGTTTAATGGCAGCATTAGATCACATTAATGATAAATATGGTCGTAGGACAGTGCAATTTGCTGTTTGTGGTTTTAGTAAGGCACTTTCTTTGCGTCAAAGCGTCACGCCGGCCTTTACCACCAATTGGAATGAATTGCTGGTTGTTTATGCCAGGTGAGAGGCAGGGGCAATTTTTTATCCCCTCGCCCCGTTGGGGAGAGGGTTAGGGCCAATTTTTTATCCCCTCGCCCCTATGGGGAGAGGGTTAGGGCTAATTTTTTATCCCCTCGCCCCTTTGGGGAGAGGGTTAGGGTGAGGGGGTATTAGAAACGAACTCAACCAGTGCTGGTTTCAACATCCGGTATGTCGTAAACTCATCAAGGCTTCTTGCCCCCAATTTGTTATAAAACGCCATTGCTTGATGGTTATTTTTTTCAACCCACCATTCCATGCGATTGCAGTGGTTTTTTAGTGCTTCATTCGCGATAAATTGAAAAAGCGCTTTACCAACGCCATGCCCCCTAAATTCATTTTTAACGAAAAGCTCATCAATATACATACAAAACCCGTCATGGTAGAGCCGATTGTTATTTAACAAAGTGAACATGGCAAAGCCAATAACGGCATTATTGGCAATAACAGCAACCGTTGTTGTCTGGCAATGAGGATCATTAACCATATCGCTTAATGAGGCGGGGGTAAGGCAAAACCGAGAAAGCAGATCTTGCATTTTTGCAAGCTCTTTTGCCATGTCAAAAATGGCATTAACTTCTTTTAGGGTTGCTTTTTTAATGTCATAAGCAAAATCCATGATTCACCTGATTATTTTTCTTGCCGAAGGATCTTTTTAATTTTACGCAAAACGCGCTCAACCTTAATCGGATGGATTTTATCGATAAACACATGCCCATCGAGGTGATCAAGCTCATGTTGGATACACTTTGCAAAATAGCCAGACGCTTCTATTTCAAGCGGGGTGCCGTTTCTGTCTTGGTATTGTAATTTAATATTCATGGCTCTTTTAACTTTTTCATGAATAAATTTTGGGAAGACAGACATACAACCCTCAGATTCATTTTGTTCGCCTTCGCGGTGGGTAATTTTACCATTTACGATACATAAGGGTTGATTTTTGTCAGGCGAATAATCAATAACCGTAATGTGATAGGGGATCTCAAGATCGAGCTGGGTTGCAGCCAAGGCCGCGCAATTGGGCGTGGCATAGTGCGTTTCAAACATATCATCAATGACTTTTTGAAGTTCAGGTCCAAAGTCAGTGACAGGCACGCCAATCCGTTTAAGGCGCTTATCGGGATATTGAAGTATTTTAAGTATAGTCATATTACGTGGTTACCTAACACGCGGTTTTGTGCTGTTGATGGGTTTGAAATAACCAATCCTGAACTTCGCTGAAGGTCTTAAAGTAGCGTACATTTTCGATTAAATCTTGAGGTTGTTGATCTTTAAAAATGCCCACAACGGGAATATGAGCCCGTAGTGCCGCCGTGATGCCAGAAGGGGAATCTTCAATAACTAAGGCCTGATGCGGTTTGAGGTTGGCTTTTTCAAGTGCCAGCAAATAAGGTTCAGGATTAGGTTTATGTGAAGCACAATCCTCATGACCAATGATAAAATCAAACTTATCAGTTATATTTTCACTTTTTAATACGGCTTTTATCACTTCTTGCCCAGAAGAGGAAACTACCGCTCTTGTAAAGTGGGTTGCTTTTTGTAAAAACAGATCGCGGCCATGTGGTGCACTAAAACCTTGAGGGATCAGCGTGAAAAAAGCTTCTCGCTTCATTTGCCAAATGGTTGCAACCTCTTCCTCAATATTGAATTGTTCTTTTAAAATACGTGATTGGGTTAAATCATCAATCCCAATCAGGCTTTGAAAATGAAGCAGCAAGGGAGAAACACCCAGCTGAACCATGACCATTTGCCAGGCTCTAAAATGCACTTCTTCGCTAAAGACAAGGACATTGTCTAAATCGAACAAAATTGCTCTTAATTCTTGGGGTGGTTGCTGCATATGTGGGCTTATGGTCGTCTCCAAAAAGTGGCAAAATTATAACAGATAAAATAAGTTAAATAGAAGACAACAACAAAGGTTGGCAACTTACATAATTTAAGGTGTAGATAAAACCATGAAAAAAGCGCCGTTACTTGCCTTATTAGAGCAGCATCTATTTACGTTTGAAATGCATGAACATGAACCCCTTTTTACGGTAGAAGAGGGCAAGCATGTGAGTGAAAAAATCAAAGGGGCGCATAGCAAGAACTTATTTTTAAAAGATAAGAAACAAGCTTATTTTTTGGTAAGTGTGCTTGATCATAAACGCGTGGATTTAAAAGCCTTGTCAAAACAATATGGAAAAGGCGGGCTCTCTTTTGCGAATGAAACAGAACTTCTGGATAAATTACAGCTCACCCCGGGCTCGGTTACCCCTTATGCCTTGTTACATGATAAAGCGCATGCTGTTACCTTTTTATTGGACGAGGATTTTTTAAAGTATGAAATCGTTAATTTTCATCCTCTACAAAATGATTTAACGATGAGCATGGATATCAAATCCTTTTTGCGTTTTTTTGAAATAATATCACACTACCCTCAATTAATTAAAATACCTGAAAAAGCCTAGGGGATAGCAATGACTAGAATAACTAAAAAAATTCGTTGCCCATGGGGAGATTCCGCTAATCCTTTAATGGTGTTATATCACGATAAAGAGTGGGGGAAGCCGGTAAAAAAAGATAATCACCATTTTGAAATGCTCACCCTAGAAGGCGCTCAAGCAGGCCTTAGTTGGGAAACTATTTTGAATAAAAGAGAGCATTATCGCAAGGCCTTTGCACAATTTAACCCTTTAAAAGTGGCTGAATTTACGCAAGCGGATGTAAAACAGTTATTACAAAATCCAGGGATTGTTCGTAATCGCCTTAAAATAGAATCGACCATTTCCAATGCTAAAGCCTTTTTAAAAATAAAAAAAGAATTTGGCTCATTTAACAACTATATATGGGCGTTCACAGATGGTAAAACGATTATTAACGATTTTCCACGCAGCACCGATTATCCTACTAAGACTGCTTTAAGTGATGCCATTTCAAAAGACTTAAAGAAAAGGGGATTTAGATTTGTTGGTAGCACGATTATCTATGCCTATATGCAAGCGATTGGTTTGGTGGATGATCATCTCCGGGACTGCTTTGTACGCCAAAGAGCGCAGCAAAAATGGTATGTTTATATGATTCAAACCAAGGAGGGGGATCTCTATACAGGGGTTACGCCGGATGTTAGTAAACGTTTTCTTGAACACCAATCAGAATCTAAAAAAAGTGCTAAATATTTAAAAGGGAAGGGGCCACTTAAATTGGTGTATAAGAAGCTGATTGGAACAAAATCTCAAGCCCTGAAGAGGGAGCGTGCAATTAAAAAAATGAAAAAAAGCCAAAAGTTGGATTTAATTAAAGAGAAGGAAGGCGTGTGAGCATTGCCAGAGATCCAATTATTATCGACAACAAAACACATCTTGTGATTAAACAGGCAGTTTCCCGTGAATTATGCGAATTTATCTCTCAATATGCTATCTTAAAATCCCAAGTTCAGCCTAATGCTAAAAAAGGGATCCTGATTAATGTTCATCGCGAGTATGGGGATCTGGTGATGGAAACTATTTTATCCCAGCTTACCCCCTTAATAGAAAAGGCAACGGGCCTATCCTTGTGGCCAACCTTGTCGTTTTATTATGTGTATAAAACTGGTAATCAATTACAAAAACACCATGACAGAAGCTCTTGTGAAATTGTGGCTGGTCTGTGTATTGGTGCTGATGAGAACTATAAAAAAACGCAAGGCAGTTGGCCTTTGATTCTTGAATTTGCAGGCGTTCCCACGCCGATTGCGCTTGATTATGGCGATATTCTTATTTTTAAAGGGAGTGTCACTGAGCACTGGCGTGAAGCGTTTACGGGTGAATGGTTTATTTCAGCTATTTTTGGTTATGTGGATAAAAATGGCCCTTTTGCCTTTCAGAAATTTGATCAACGTCGTTCCTTGGGGCGAGCCCATATTGGGATGTTTAATTGGTCTTTTGGGTATCTTAAAAATGACATTAAAAAGCGTTTACAGGCGTTTTTTAATAAAAAACAATAGTATTGCTGCAATTTTACACAGATTAAACCGCTAAATTCGATAATTTACCTAATCTGGGCTATTACTATTTAAGAAACTTAGCTTTTTAGAGGGTAATTACCGTGGATAAGCTTGAACGAACTGAGGCACTGTCAGAAACCCATTCTGAAAGCGCTAAAAGCAAAATTAATTTTAAAATAGGCACCAAAGAGATCTGGATAAAAGGACTCTATATCCTATTTTTTATAGTGGCAGGCTACCTCATGGTATTTATTACATTTTTTGCCATGTTATTTCAATTTATCGCCGAGATAATCTTTAAAAAGCCCAATGAGCATATTCAAAATTTTGGTGAAACCTTGGGGCTTTATGCAAGTTCGCTGATCCGCTTTATTACCGGCGCGACGAATGAAATGCCGTTCCCGTTTAAGCCTTGGCCTAAGGCAGGGGCAAGCGCTGATACTAAAAAACACTAACCTATCCAGGTTAACGTATACTGCGTTGGCTTGGGTAGCTCCCCATGAGGTTCGGTTAAGTCCCTTCATCCTATAAATTCTACGCGTCCCATATAGTCGACTTAAACGACAATCGAAGGTGCTCATTAAAAACAAGATGTGGTATGTCTGTTTTGGTGTATTTACAGTTATACGTATTTATGTACATATATCAATACATATGATAATATTTACATTTATATGTATAGCTGATAGACTTACTTATGGATGATTCAAGTTTTGAATGGGATGAAAAAAAAGACCATGCCAATCGTCAAAAACATGGTGTATCTTTTTATGAGGCACAAAAGGCTTTTTTAGATCCAGGAAGAATAATCGCAGAAGATCTAGAACACGGTCAATCTGAGCAACGATATTACTGCTTCGGCAAAGTTGAAGAAGGTGTAATGACTGTTAGATTCACGTATAGAGGTAAAAAGATACGAATAATTGGGGCGGGTTTCTGGCGAAAGGGGAAAAAAATTTATGAAGAAGCGAAAAGTTAAATATACCAATGAACCTGTTGGCAAAGTAAAGATCATACCTGATTTTCTACCAAACCCTAAACAATTAGCTTTGAAAGAAGAAACCGTTAAAATCACAATTTCTTTAACGAAAGAAAGTGTCGAGTTTTTTAAAGATCAGGCTGAGCTATTCCATACTAATTATCAAAAAATGATACGTGAATTACTTGATCAATATTCTGATCATTATAAGCATACTAGACGTTCTGGGGATACCAAACACACTTAAGGCTCACGCCTCAAAATTGACCAAAGAAGGGCGTTCCATGAAATGTGCTTAACAGTTACGATTTGGGTAGGTTTATAAGAACGGTTACACATACTGCCCGGCAGCCCAGCCAGACGACCAGGCCCATTGGAAATTGTATCCGCCTAACCAGCCTGTCACATCAACCACTTCCCCAATAAAATAGAGCCCTTTAACGGCGTTAGATTCCATGGTTTTGGAGGATAGGGCGTTACAATCCACACCGCCAAGGGTGACCTCAGCTGTGCGGTAGCCTTCTGTCCCATTGGGTTTAATGAGCCAATGATGAAAGAGATCTGCCAAGTTTTTAAAATCTTGTTGTGATAGCGATTGTAGCGTTTTGTCGATGACTGACTCTTGCAAGAAAATAGTGAGCAAGCGTTTGGGGAAATACGCAGATAAGGCCTCTTTGAGTGATTTATTAGGCGATACTTTCTGTAAATGCTTTAATTCATCAAATAGGTTATTTTTAGGTAATAAATCAATGCGTAAGGTTTCTCCGGGTTGCCAGTAATTGGAGATCTGCAAAATTGCCGGGCCACTTAGGCCGCGATGGGTAAATAACATATTTTCATGAAATTGATTGGTTTCACTATAAACCGTACATTCATTAGAAATACCCGAAAGGGGCGTAAATTTTTCTTTATCTTGAACATGTAAGGTTAATGGTACAAGGCCTGCTTTGGTGGGCCAAACGTGAATGTGAAATTGCTGCGCAATTTGGTAGCCCAATGGGGTTGCACCCATGGTGGGAATAGAAAGCCCGCCCGATGCGATAACCAGCGACTGAGTTTGGTAAAGTTGTTTGCTGGTTTTGACTTTGAAACCTTTCTCATTTTTTGTAATAGCAACAACCGATTCATTTAAAAATATTTTTGCCCGATGCGCATCACATTCAGCTAAAAGCATATTGACGATATCTTTTGCTTTATTGTCACAAAAAAGTTGCCCGAGCGTTTTTTCATGAAAAGCGATCTGATGTTTTTTTACTAAGTTAATAAAATCCCATTGGGTAAAGCGGCTTAAAGCTGATTTGCAAAAATGGGGATTATGTGAAAGATATTTATCAGGGCTCACAAAAAGGTTGGTAAAATTACAACGCCCACCGCCAGACATTAAGATTTTTTTGCCCACTTTGTTGGCATGATCA
>CAZHSJ010000060.1:0-14005 GCA_964535225.1 Uncultured Candidatus Berkiella sp.
TGGCGATTTGGCCACTTAACCCGCGCTTCTTTAAATAGTCCACCGCGACACTTGCGCTAGGATGATGTTTTAATTGCTCAGCATAAAAATCAGCGCACTGTTTTAATACGGCTGTGGTGGAGTGTTTAATTTTGGCTTTAGCAATATCGATAGGATCTTTAGGCACACTGAGCCCCACTCGTGCACTTAAGCGCTCTAGGGCATCAACAAACGTTAAGGATTGGTATTCCATCAAAAATGAAATCGCATCCCCATGCACACCGCAACCAAAACAATGATAAAACTGCTTGGTTTGACTAACGGTAAAAGAGGGTGTTTTTTCATGGTGAAAAGGGCAACAAGCACTATAGTTAGCCCCATTTTTCTTTAGTTTAATACATTCTTGGATAACGCAAACGATATCAGTTTTAGCGAGAAGACTCTGGATAAAACTATCGGGAATTCGCCCCTGAATGCGTGACATACGCTTTACTCAACATGTGCTTAGCCTTGTGGCTTGCCCAGCAATGCTTTCACCATCGCACTAACTTGGCCCATATCCGCACGACCTTGCAGCTTTGGCTTTAAAATCGCCATGACTTTAGCCATATCTTGCATCGACTGCGCACTGCTTTGTGCCATGGCATCCGTCACCAGTTGTTGCACTTCTTGCTCACTTAAGGCCTGTGGCATAAAGGTTTGGATAACATCAATTTCAAATTGTTCTTTGGCGGATAATTCCGTGCGACCTGCTGCATCGAACTGCGCAATAGAGTCTTTGCGTTGCTTAATCATTTTATCGAGCACAGCAAGCTCTCGTGCTTCATCAAGGACAATACGCTCATCAACTTCAATGCGTTTAAAGTCAGCAAGAATGAGTCGAATAACAGAAAGCCGCTCTTTGTCTTGGGCTCTCATTGCGGCTTTCATTTCTTGTGTTACTTGTTCTTTAATTGTCATTGCTATACGCCACCTTTGAGAGCCTAAATCGAGAAAGAGCTAGAGCTTATTAGTGTGAACGAGTACGTCCGCCATTATTGCTACTAGGGCGACCACCCCGTTCTTTTTCACCGCGAACTTCACGCAGTTGTTTTTTACGAAAACGCTTAATGGCTGCTGCTAGCGCACGCTTTTTCTTTTCAGAGGGCGTTTCATGAAACTCACGACGACGCATTTCTGACAAAATGCCAGATTTTTCCACAACTCGTTTAAAACGGCGGATGGCCGAATCAAACCCCTCATTATCGCGTACCTTAATTCCTGGCATGAATACACTAACCTCTTTTATTTAGTTAACAATTTAAAATTTAACCTAAGCTGGCTATTGAACTATACAGCATAATATGGACAATACAACCTGCGCCTAAATAATAACCGGATTAACCAGTGGGGCGCCATTCTACAACGAATTACCAGAAAAATGTAGGGGTAAGGCTATAAAGCCCTTTCCTCACCTGACCAGTAGGCAACCAACATATGCGTGTCTTAGGTATTGAAACTTCCTGTGATGAAACAGGGATCGCTATATATGATAGCAGAGCAGGTTTACTTGCACACCATTTATTTAGCCAAAAAACTCATTCAGAGTATGGCGGTGTGGTGCCAGAATTAGCCTCCCGCGACCATATTCGGAAGGTCCTTCCCATGATCGAAGGGGTGCTGCGCGAGGCCAACCTAAACTCACAAGACATTCACGGCATCGCCTATACAGCAGGTCCCGGGCTGGTCGGGGCCCTCATGGTTGGCGCGACCGTCGCACAAGCCTTGCGCTTTGCTTGGGGCTGCAAAGCAGTGGGGGTACACCATATGGAGGGGCACCTGTTGGCCCCGATGCTGGAAGACAATAAGCCCGACTTTCCCTTTGTGGCCCTATTAGTTTCAGGTGGCCACTCTCAGCTTATTAAAGTCACGGGACTAGGTCAGTATGAAATTATGGGCGAATCCATCGATGATGCCGCGGGAGAGGCTTTTGATAAAACCGCCAAACTGCTCGGGCTACCCTATCCTGGGGGGCCTCACTTGGCTAAAAGAGCAGCAACAGGTAATCCTGAGCGTTTTGCCTTTCCTCGTCCTTTGCTAAACAGAGGTTTAGATTTTAGCTTTAGCGGGCTTAAAACCGCCGTGGCCAATGCCATTGCGAAAAGCACACTTGATGAGCAAACCATTAACGACATCTCAGCCAGTTTTGAGCAAGCGGTCATCGATACCTTAATTGTAAAATCTTTACGCGCGCTAGAGGTTGCGGATATGAAACAGCTGGTTATCGCAGGGGGTGTTGGCGCTAATATGAAACTACGTTCCTCGCTGTCTGATTTAGGTGAAAAACAAGGTTTCAAGGTATTTTACCCAAGGCCTTTGTTTTGCACTGATAATGGCGCCATGATTGCTTATGCGGGGTGTCAACGGTTATTGCTCGGGCAAAATGAGGATTTAAAAATTAATGTACGAGCCCGCTGGCCGTTGGATGAACTTTGTGCTTAATTATTTCTCTTCTTCCCAAACGTCGATTTGACCTCTTGGCCTCGGATAAGTCTTTTAATGTTCTCTTGATGTTTAATTAAGATAATGAAGGCAAGCAAAATAAGTGCGGGCAAATAACGCTCATCTGTGATCCAATAAGCTGCCGCAGGCATAACGATAGTTGCAATCAGTGCAGAAAGTGAAGAATAACGCGTCAGCACAAAAACGATAAGCCATGTCAAAATAAAAGCGCCGCCCAGTAGCACTGACAAAGCAAATAAACCACCAATGGCGGTGGCAACGCCTTTTCCTCCTTTAAACCCAAAAAATAGGGGATATAAATGCCCCACAATGGCACTTAATAGCACACTACTTATTATCCATGGGTTGCTGGTAAAAAACTTTATTGCTAAAACCGGGATCACCCCCTTTGCAATATCACATACTAAGGTCAATGCAGCGGGCAATTTGCCACCAATGCGTAGCACATTGGTGGCGCCGGGATTTTTAGAACCCTCTTGCCTTGGATCTGGTAATCCAAAAAGTCGGCAGATCATAATGGCGCTTGAAACAGAGCCTATTAAATAGGCGCCCACCATGCCTGCAGCTAAGATAATCCACTCATGTGTCGTAAAAAGTGATAGCATCATGACCTTCTTATTTTATAAAATAAGTCTTTATACCAACTTATTGTCTAAGATTATTTTTCGGTATAGTTTATCAGCAATTTATTTGAATGGGCTTAGCGATGGATAAAATCATTATTACGGGGTTAAAGTTTACCACGATTATCGGTACCCTGGATTGGGAAAAGCAAACCCCCCAAAATATCTATCTTGATCTCGTCGTGGGTACCGATGCAACCAAAGCCGCAAAATACGACGCTTTGGCGGATGCCCTTGATTACACGCTCATTGTGGCGCATTTGAATCAGTATATCCAAACACATCAACCAGAATTGATTGAAACCCTCATAGAAAATCTCGCTCAAGAAATCTTAGCGCATTTTGATACGCCTTGGGTACAACTCACGTTGCATAAGCCCGGCGCTATCTTACAAGCGAAAGACGTGGCTATCACCATAGAGCGACGCAAATGAATTTACCCGCCCCCTCACAGGATGCGCTTATCCATCAGCAAAAATTATTACGCTTTTTAGGTGCCATCATGAAAGCCAAAGGTCGCATCACCTTTGCCGAATATATGGCTATCACGCTTTATGCACCGGGGCTAGGCTACTACAGCGCAGGCGCGCAAAAATTTGGTGCCATGGGTGATTTTGTGACCGCCCCCATGATTTCTCCTTTATTCTCACAATGTATAGCCAAACAATGCGCACAGATCTTAAGCGCATTACAAAATCCAAATGCCTGTATCTTAGAGCTTGTTTCTGGCACAGGCGAGATGGCGCTAGAGGCGATCAAAACCCTCGAAAATTTAAATGCACTTCCACATACTTATTACATTCTAGAAGTCAGTGGCGATTTGCGGGCGCGCCAACAAGCGCTAATAAGGAAAAAAGGCAACGACTTGTTTGAACGCTTTGTCTGGCTTGATAAACTCCCCGAAAAACCCTTTGATGGTATTATTGTCGGGAACGAAGTACTTGATGCCATGCCAGTTGAAATATTTAAAATCGGTAAAGACAACGACATTTTACAAATGTATTGCGATGAAGCATGGCAAACCCACTTTTACCCTGCAAGCGAACAATTAACTAAAGCAGTTCAAGACTTGCAAAACAACTTGGAATATCAGTTCGAAGAAGGTTATACCTCCGAGATTAATCTTGGTTTACCTGCCTGGATTAAAACCTTAAGCGATGTGCTAAATCGTGGCGCGATGTTATTTATCGATTATGGTTTTTCACAACACGAGTATTATCATCCCTCACGTCATATGGGAACCTTGATGTGTCATTACCGACATTTTGCCCATAGCGATCCGATGAAATTAATTGGTTTACAAGATATTACAGCGCATGTCGATTTTACGGCGCTTGCTAAAGCCGCCATGGGTGCCTCGCTTAACGTGGCAGGATTTACCAATCAGGGCTCTTTTTTAATTGCACTCAACCTTCTGGAAAATAGCCACCTAGATACGCATGAGCAAATTAAACTGTCACAGCAAATCCAAAAGCTCACCTCACCTCATGAAATGGGGGAATTATTCAAGGCCATGGCATTAACTAAAAATATTGAGTTACCGCTACAAGGATTTAGTTTGCGCGATTTTCGGCATCGTCTGTAGGTCTGTTCATTTTCTGCAAATAAGCGCTTATCGTATTAAGCCGTGCTTGTGCGATTGCGGCCTTAATCTTCTCTCCTTGGTTTTGATGTAAGGCGACAATACTTGAGATATCTATTTCTAAAACTGCGGCCAACACCAAGTTCAATAACGTTGCCTGACGGTATTCTTTATGTTCGAAGCCTGGGCGTCCTTTAAAATCTGCGTCACAGGCAAGAAGCATTTTTCTAAAGCGTTGAGATCGACGAAAAGCATCCGTTTTTTCAAATAAATCCAACATCTCATTTGCCGATGATACAAGCGCACGATGAACATGGCCATGATAATGTGCTGTCATAACGGCTAACTCTGTAAACTCATTTGGCATTCTTAATTTTTCACATAAGGTTTGGACTAAAAGGCACCCCTTTTCTTCATGTTCTGGGTGACTTGGTAATAGCGCCTTAGGCGTGAGCGCTTTACCCACATCATGTAGTAATGCTGCAAATCGTATAGTGGGATCATCAGATAATTTTGTTGCTTGATTGAGCACTAATTCAATATGAATGCCCGTATCTTTTTCCGGGTGATGCGCTTCGTTTTGTGGCACACCATAAAGTGCATTAATTTCAGGCAAAATATATTGCAACGTTTTGCTTTGCCTGAGTGCTTGAATAAACGCAACCGGCATGGGCTCATTTAAGGCCGTGATCAGTTCTTTACTTACTCTTTCAGGAATTAAAAATTCTAGTTCGCCGTTTTCCCCCATCTGTTGCATCAGCGCTAACGTTTCTTGTGCAATTTTAAACCCAAGGGGAGCAAAGCGCGCGGCAAACCGAGCCACCCTTAAAACACGTACGGGATCTTCCACAAAGGCTGGCGAGACATGACGCAGGATTTTATTTTTAAGATCTTGCTGACCATTAAATGGATCTATCAATTCTCCTGATTCAGATTTCGCTATCGCATTAATGGTTAAATCCCGCCGCGATAAGTCTTGTTCTAGCGTTACGGTTGATGCCGTATCAAAATCAAAGCCATGGTAACCCCCCTTTACTTTTCGCTCGATGCGCGCAAGCGCATATTCTTCTTTGGTTTTAGGGTGTAAAAATACGGGAAATGATTTACCAACCGCAGTAAATCCTAGCGCTAGCATTTGCTTTTCCTGCCCACCCACCACAACATAATCACGCTCTTTTATGGGTAAGCCTAATAATTCGTCGCGAACAGCCCCGCCCACCAAATAAATTTTCATGCGCTAACCACCCTCACTAAGTGATAAGCAACTTCACCTGCCATTTTAGCCTTGCTTACTTCCCATAAAGGGGGGAGATCGTTTTCATTTAACACATGGGGCGACTCAATATAAAGCAAGCTATCTTGTTTAATGAGTTCACTGTGTGCTAGGGCCTCAATACTTTGCTTAACCAGGGGCGACGCAAAAGGCGGATCTATAAAAACTATATCAAAAGCAATTGGGTTGATTTGGGTTTGAATAAAACTCACAGCGCTAGCACGAATAACCTCGCATTGTTTCGTTGCATCAAGTTCTTGCACAATTCGTTTGAGGTTGGCAACAACGGGCGGGTATTTATCAACAAAGGTAATGGATTTTGCACCACGCGATAATGCTTCAAAGCCTAAAGCCCCTGAGCCTGCAAATAAATCTAAGCAGCGGGTATTCACAATATGTGGCGCAAGCCAATTAAATAACGTTTCACGAACCCTATCTGGGGTTGGCCGTAACCCAGGAACATCAAGCACCTTAAGAGATCGACCGCGCCATTTTCCTCCAATGATCCGTACTTTTCCAGGAACCACGCCTTTACCCTTGTGCCCCACCTGGCGCTACATGATCATCACGAAGCGGTTTTGGCAAATCATTTTGCAAGGGTTCATTCGCTTTGGCGGGATCAGGCGTTCCCCCTACACTCACAACCACTATTTTATCTGGCGTGATGCGTTTTTGAAATGCTGCTTTAATATCATCTGGGGTTAAGCCCGCTATTTTTTCTTTAAATTGATTAAAATAATCCAAGGGCAAATCATAAAAACCCATGGCGGCAATTTCATGGCAAATTGAGGCATTGCTATCAAACTGCAAAGCATAGCCACCGATAAGATTTTGTTTGGCTTGCTCTAACTCATTTAAGGTCGGGCCCTCTTCCACGAATTCCTTTAATAACCCTTCCATTAATGATTGCGCTTTTGATGCTTGTTCATTACGAGTTTGGCACCCCAAAATAAACGGGCCCCGCTCGCGCATGGGGACAAAATAGCTATAGGCGGAATAAGCTAATCCATGCTGATTGCGAATAGTGTTAAAAATGCGCGTTACCGAACCAATGCCCCCTAAAATGTGGTTCCCAACCATTAAAGCATAATAATCAGGATCATCACGTTTCATACCAGGTTGTCCCATAAGAATGGTGGTTTGTGATGAAGGAAAATCCACTTTTTTAATTTCTTTATCTTTTAGATCACTCACCTTTGTTAAAACAGGCGCTTTCTCGCCTTCTTTTAAATTATTGGTTAAGGTTTGCGCAATGGCATCTGCTTCTTGTGTTGATAAATCACCCACAATCGCAACGACGGCATTGTGTGCTGTATAATATTTCTGATAAAAAGATTTTACATCGTCTCGCGTTAAAGATTTAACCGATGTTTCATCGCCTAACACCCAATTTGAGTAGGGTTGCTTTGGGTACAGTAAAGAAAAAAATGCTTTTGAGGCCACATTTTGAGGGCGTTGTTCTTGTTGCTTTAAGGCGGTAAGCATATTTTGCTGCTCGCGCTTAAAGCCATTTTCAGGAAAATCAGGTTTGGTTAAGATAGCTTCCAATGTTTTTACCGCTGGCACCAATTGTGGCGCTGCCGATAAACTTCGCAAATGAACCAACGCCATATCTCGCTGTGATTCAGCATTAAACTGTGCGCCCACTTTATCAAAATTTTCAGCAACCTGATCAGCAGATAATTTTTCTGTGCCATCGGCAAGCAAGCTATTCGTTAGATAGGCAAGCCCTCCTTTGCCTTCGTTGCGGGCAGCACCTGCATCAAACAAGACTTCAATATCTACCATGGGAAGTGTTCGCACCGGCGAAAAAAAGACGCGCACGCCATGTGCGGTGACCCAGCTTTGAATACCCACAACGCCTTTAATGGTACGATAATCTTTTAAATCATCGACATCATTTCCCGTGATACCTAACATTTGATCAAATTCTCCTTGCTCTTCTTTGCCAAGATATCGAGCTTTAATAATCAATAAAATAGCGATTACCGCTAAGGCTCCCAGGGCAATCTTTAACCATCTTTTTTTCTGCGCTAATTCTATATTCACAGCCATGTGATTGTGTCCTTTATTTTGCAATAGGAGGCGTCATTTCGGGAATTAATTCAGCCACCGTTACTCTTTTTACATCAAAATATTTCTTCGCCACTTGCTGAATTTGGCTGGGTGTTACGGCTTTAATTTTCGCGGGGAATTCATCTGCCAATTTCCAACTTAACCCTACCGTTTCTAATAATCCTAACAAGGTTGCCTGCTCAGACATAGAATCTTTTTCAAAAACCTCTTGTGCCAGCAGCTGAGTTTTTGCTTTTTCTAATTCCGCCTCAGTAACAGGCTGGGACTTCATTAATTCGATTTGCTCCATTATTTTCTTTTCAAGCTCTGCAATGGTTTTACCATGGGCGGGGATCCCAGTGAAAATAAATTGGGTTGGGAAAGGTTTAAAGGCATCGTAATACGTTCCCACGCTTGAAGCAATTTGTGAGCCACGAATAAGATCACGGTTTAATCTGGCGCTATCTCCCCCATCTAAAATAGCACTTGCTAAAACCAGCGCATAAATTTCTGATTCTTGCTCTGCAGATTTTAGGCTTGGCACGTCAAATCCCCAAATACCATAACTTAGTTTTGCCGGTAAA
This sequence comes from Uncultured Candidatus Berkiella sp., assembly GCA_964535225.1. GTDB lineage: Bacteria > Pseudomonadota > Gammaproteobacteria > Berkiellales > Berkiellaceae > Berkiella. The sequence continues at coordinate 8,599 of CAZHSJ010000060.1, forward strand.
TTAACTTTAATTCTTTTTTCACCGAGGGGTTTTATTTCTTTAAGTGGTTTCACTTGTGGCAGATCACGAGAAGCAATTTTACCAAAATATTGTTGTGCTAAATCAAATACCTTCTGGGCATTGACATCGCCAACAACCACTAAGGTTGCATTATTTGGGCAATACCATTTTTTGTACCAGTCTTTTAGATCATCAACTGTCATGTTGTCTAAATCATCTTGCCAGCCAATCACGGGATTGTGGTAAGGGCCTGCAGGATTTGCAACGGCCATAAAACGTTCCCACGTAAGGTTTTGTGGGTTATCGTCGGTGCGGGTACGACGCTCCTCAATCACCACTTGAATTTCTTTGCTAAACGCTTCTGGGGCAAGGATTAAATTTTCCATGCGATCAGCTTCGGCTTGGAAACTCACCGCTAAATTAGCGGTATCAAGTTCCTCGTAATAAGCGGTATAGTCGTCACCTGTAAAGGCATTGTTACGCCCACCATATTGGGAAATTAAGGCCGCAAACCCATCGCCTGGGAGACTGGGGGTTCCTTGAAACATCATGTGCTCCAGGGCATGCGATATGCCGGTATACCCTCGGCGCTCTTTGGTTGCCCCGACTTTGTACCAAACTTGTGCCACAACAACGGGGGCACGGTGATCTTCTCTGACGATCACATTAAGGCCATTTTCTAACTTTTTCTCTACCGTAATTGGTTTTTCCATACTGACGCCTTGTATGCTCCACCCTAATAATCCTAAAAAAAGTAAGCTAGCTTGTTTATTCATCCATGTTTTCATGCGTTACGCCCAATAAACCCTTTACCTATGATCTCCTAATGGTAGGATACCCTATTTTCCTTGAGAAGCCAGTACAGCAAGGCCATACAAACTTATGTTTAAATTTTTCAGTCGTAAAAAAAATCAAGAAACCCGAGCACCCTCCAAAGAAACTGCCACAATTGATTCCCCAAGTGAAAGTGGATCACAAGAAAATGACGTTTCCACTGACATCCCCCAGACGCCTACTTCTTGGTTTAGCCGTTTAAAAGCTTCTTTACAACGCTCAAGAACAACCTTTTCTGAAGGGATTGCAACCCTGTTTTTAGGCAAAAAAGAAATTGATGCTACATTACTGTCTACCTTAGAGTCACACTTACTTAAAGCGGATGTTGGCGTACAAGCAACTAAGACTATTATTGAAACGTTAACAAGAGGCATTTCACGCAAAGAAATTAGTGATGCACAAGCTGTGTACCGCGTGTTACAAGAAACCATGGTGGAAATGTTGCTTCCCACCCAAGTCCCGCTTACCTTGCCCGAGCAAAGTCCCTTTGTTCTTTTAATGGTAGGCGTTAATGGTGCCGGTAAAACCACCACGATTGGTAAATTAGCCCAACGTTTTTCACAAGGCGGGCTATCCGTCATGCTGGCAGCGGGCGATACTTTCCGTGCAGCGGCAATTGAACAACTGCAAGTTTGGGGTGATCGCAATCAAGTGCCGGTGGTGGCGCAACATATTGGCGCTGATAGTGCATCGGTTATTTTTGATGCATTTCAATCTGCCAAATCTCGTCGAATTGACATGTTAATTGCCGATACCGCAGGGCGATTACACACCAGTGATAATTTGATGCAAGAACTTAAAAAGGTTAAAAAAGTTATCCAAAAACTCGATCCCAGCGCTCCCCATGAAGTGATGTTGGTATTAGATGCAAGCATCGGTCAAAATGCCTTAATGCAAGCCAAAAAGTTTAATGAAGAGTTAGGGGTAACCGGTATTACCTTAACCAAACTCGATGGCACCGCCAAAGGCGGCATTATCTTTGCTATAGCCAAGGAGTTTAAGATCCCTATCCGCTTTATCGGGGTAGGTGAAAAGTTAGAAGATCTGCGTCCCTTTGATGCCAAGGAGTTTGTTCAAGCGCTCTTTGAGCAGGAATAGCTAACAAGCTTACTATTTTTCTTGTAAAGCAATCCTTGCCATTTGTATGCTATAAATTGATAAGGATTTTTGTAGATTTCACCTCTTTGCCGACTAAGAGGAGCTTTTGTGATAACCCTTATTAACGTCACCAAAAAATACCCTAATGGCCAAATGGCCCTTAATAATGTTTCTTTAGAAATTGCCTCAGGCGAGATGGTTTTCTTGCGAGGGCATTCTGGCGCTGGAAAATCTACTTTATTAAAGTTAATCGCCCATCTGGAAGAACCCACCCGTGGCCAGATCTTAGTTGGCGGCAAAAACATCAGCCAAATGAGAAAGTCTCGAGTGCCGTACTTTCGACGACACTTAGGGTATATCACGCAAAACCCTAAGCTACTTAATAATTATACAGTCTTTGAAAATGTGGCGATGCCCTTGGTGATTGCGGGTTATGATAAGCTTGATATTGTTCGCCGTGTTCGCGCCGCATTAGAGCGCGTTGGGTTGCTTGATAAGGAACAATTCACCCCGCCGACCCTCTCTGAGGGAGAGCAGCAACGCGTCGGCATCGCAAGGGCCGTTGTACACAAACCCCGCTTTTTGTTAGCCGATGAGCCAACCGGCAACTTAGATCCCGATTTGTCTTTAGAAATCATGAAACTATTCGAACGCTTTCAACAAGTGGGCGTAACGGTTCTGATTGCGTCTCATGATGCTAATTTAACAGAACAATTTCCTTATCGAAAAATTCATTTAGCGCAAGGCAAAATTATCCAAGCGCCGCTGGTTACACAAACGCAAGCGCCTGTTATTGCCCATGAGGAACTCATCGATGGCTAAAATATCCATCCAAAAAACAAAAGACACGCGTGCGACTTTTAACAACTCAAACCACCAAACTTCTATCCTAAAAAAAATAACCCTTTACTTTAGCGCGCATACCCAAGCTTTCAAAATTAGCTTTAGAAATTTAAGCTTAACCCCCTTTGCAACGCTGATGAGTATGTTTGCTATTGGCTTGTGTCTATCATTGCCAGTTGGATTATATTTAGTCATTAAAAATGTGCAACAATTTAGTCAGGGCTTAAACGAAGGCGCAGCAATTTCTTTGTATGTTGAAAAAAGTACACCAAAGCAAATTGAGGAAATTATTGCTAAAATAAATGCCTACCCTTTTGTCGATACAGTCACTTATATCCCCCCTGAAAAAGCGCTACAGGAATTTCAGCAAACCTCCGGGCTAAAAGACACTTTAGCACTCTTGCCCGACAACCCATTGCCTGGCGTTATTAGCGTTCAAATCAATACAAATAAAACATCAAAAACCGAGATTGTTCGCATGAAAGAATCTTTGGCAAAATTGCCTCACGTTTCTCAGGCTGTTTTTGATTATGAATGGGTAACTAAATTAAATGCTGTAATTAAATTTGGTAAAACCTTTACGCAATTTTTATATCTGATTATTGGGCTTGGCGTTATTTTAATGGTGGGCAACACCATTCGTTTGGCTTTAGAGCGGCATAAAGATGAAATCGAGGTTTTAAATTTAATTGGTGCAACTACCGCCTTTATCCGCCGTCCCTTTCTGTACCGGGGGATCTTATACGGGGGGCTTGGGGGGATCATTGCTGCCATTATTATTAATCAGATAAGTTTAGCCCTGCAATCCCAGGTTCAGAGCGTTGAAAATCTCTTTCATGGCGTGTTTCTCTTGGAGAATTTATCATTCTACGATACAGTGTTGCTCCTAGCTGCCAGCGGATTGCTTGGCTGGTTAGGCGCTGCCATTGCTTTTGCCCAACAGCATCGCTTATTGGCTCGCATAAATGCCGACTAAGGCGTAAACAACAGATGCAATAAGCAGGAATCATTATGTCACTAAAAAATGCGATAGGGGGCATTGCTTTAATCGCAGGTACCGCTATTGGCGCAGCCGTATTAGCGCTGCCGGTGATAACCGCACACTTAGGTTTTTTACAAACTATTTTAATCTATAGCGTCTGTTGGCTGTTCATGACCTTTGGCGCGCTATATATCTTGGAAGTCAATCTCTTGGTCGGCTATGGAACCAATCTCATTTCTATGGCCGAAAAAACCTTAGGCAAGACCGGCAAATATTTTACCTGGATTGTGTATTTAATTTTACTCTATGCGCTCACCGCCGCCTATTTATCCGGCGTTGGCGCCTGGATAACACAAGGTTTAACGCAAATAAGCATTAGCGCCACGCCTTTTCAAAGCGCCTTGATTGCAACCTTGCTGACGATGATTGTTATTTTGTTGGGGACTGCCGTTACCGATTGGATAAACCGTTTTTTAATGATAGGGTTAATAGCAGCCTTTTTTACTCTATTGTGCGTCGTCTTTAAGCGAGTAGACATCGCCTTATTACTTAAACCATCTGCTGTTGTCGATTTACGACCCCTACCACTTATTATCACTGCCTTTGGATCAGCCATTGTCATCCCTACCATTACCGAGTACTTGCATGGCAAGCCCAAGCAATTACTTTATGTGGTATTAATAGGCAGCCTCATTCCCTTATTAGTTTATATCACGTGGGAATCAGCCATCTTAGGTACCATTCCAATGGAAGGTGAGAATGGATTATTACATATTCAGCAACATGGTCATGCAGCAACGGATGTAACGCGCGCTTTGCGTGTTCTTTTACAGAATAAATTAATTACGCAAGCTTCCAGCTTTTTTTCCATTTTTGCTTTAATTACCTCTCTTTTAGGGGTGTGCCTTTCTTTGTTCGATTTTCTTGCCGATGGGTTACACTTAAATAAAACCATTAAAACCCGATTGCTACTTAGTTTATGTACCTTTTTACCACCACTATGTTTCATTATTTTCTTCCCATACGGTTTTACTTTTGCTTTGAGTTTTGCCGGGATTTTTGTTGCCATTTTACTGGGGATTTTACCAACCCTGATGGCCTGGCAAGGGCGCTACCACTTAAAAGAAAACAAACCATTACAAGTGGTGGGCGGCAAACCTATGATGATCATAACCATTTGCTTTTTTATGTTAATCGCCATAATTGAGTGTATTAATCAATATGAGGCGCTATTAAAAGTGCCTGCATCGTGAAAGAATTTGAAATAGATTTTGTCAATGGGGCCTTGCGATACCGCCATGATCATGTGCAGGGCCGCAATGAGCTTATCCTTAAAGCAATTGGGCTAAAGAAAAATGCTCCCCCTTTGGTATTAGATGCAACAGCCGGGTGTGGGAGAGAGGCTTTTTTAATCGCTAGCAGTGGTTGTGAGGTTATCTTATGTGAGCGCCATCCCACCGTTGCCAACCTTTTACGCGAAGCCTTATTACGTGCAACAGAGGCTCTTGACTTGTTACCTACCCTTTCTCGTATGACCTTACACCATACCTGCGCCATACACTATTTGCTTAATCATCCTGACTTTTACCCTGACGTTATTTATTGTGATCCGATGTTTGAACCGCGGCAAAAAAGCACCTTAGTAAAAAA
>CAZHSJ010000061.1:0-13813 GCA_964535225.1 Uncultured Candidatus Berkiella sp.
AATTAGGATCGGTTATCTCAATAGATACCGGTACGCGTCCTGGGTATTTTGCATTAGCGGCGCTGATAAGCTCTCCACTGGGTGAAACTTGACCCTCTGCGAGCACACCAAATACATATTTTACTTTTGCGCTAAAAATGGTACCTGGGATGGCATCTAAGGTAACTTCTGCTTTGTCTCCTTCCTTTAGTCTTAATAAACTGTTTTGTCTGAACCACCCGACTAAAATATTGTTTTCAGCAGGGACAAACACCATCAGGGGACGCATAGGAATAGCAACAGCGCGTATACCAGGGCGTACCGCAACTTGCGTTACAAAGCCATCACCGGGCGCTGTAATAACGGTTTGTTCTAAATCATATTTTGCGCTATCCAGCTCAGCTTTAAGCTGATCTACTCGGGATTGATTCACTTCTTTTTCACGGGCAGGCGCTGCCTTCTTGGCGACCAATTCTATCGCGCGGGTTAAGTCAGCTTCGGCCATGGTTAACTGGGCCTTCAGCGAATCATACTTATTTTTAAAAGGGGTTGGGTCAATTTTCAGTAAAACATCCCCTTTTTTAAGCGGCTCATTTCCTGTTACGGGGACTTCAATAACTTGTCCACTAACATTAGGAACAATAGGCGTGGTGATAAAGTATTGTAAACTCATTTCGGAATAGGGGTGGTTATAGTTCATGATGAAAATAAGAGAACTAATGAGCCCAATTCCTCCCAATATAGCAGTGGGTACTGTCCATTTATTTAAGGGGATCTTAAAAATTTTAAATATAGCCACACAGATGGCAGTGTAGGTAAGCATCAATAGGAGATCCATTATGGCTTATCCTCTTTTGGTTCATTATGGGGCTTTTCCAAGGCTTCTAAGCGTGATTGGAGTTGCTGTATTGTGCTTGATAGGGAGGCTAATCTAGATTTATCTTCAGCACCTGCGGTTTCCAGGCTATTTAGCTTAGCCTGTATTTGTAAAATAAGGTTTTGCACTTTAACCAGATCTGCTTTTGCCTCATCTTCTTTTAAAAAGCCCCAGCCCCTATCTGGGCGATATAAGGTGGCCCAGATCCAAAGAAAGGGCCAAATGGTATGCAAGGTAAATAGGCTTATCCAGCCCGCAACATGAATGGCATCCTGTTGTGGATGAGAACGGGCTTTTGCGATTTCATAAGGAATATCATGAATAACGATGATGCCGTAAAATAAAACCAGCACTGTAAAAAATAATAGCCCTAAAGCAAAATAGTCTAACATTAGGATCTCCCTTCCTAAGTTGAAGGGTAGTTATTAAATGAATAATTTTCAAAATTTAAGCGCTTATTTATTGAATATCGTGATTAATCTTGCAACAAAGATAGCAATGTAAAATATGCCAACAACGCCTTCCAACATCACCAGGCTTTTGGCAAAAGGGGTTAGTGCAATAATGTCGCCAAACCCGACAGTGGCGAAGGTAATAAAGCTAAAATAATAAAAATCGGATTGCGTGTTAATAGGGAGGCCGCTTGCTTGATGAATGAAGGTATTGGCATTTATTGATTGTAAAATCATATACATCAACGCAAAGCATATACCGATTAATAAATACACGCTGATTGAACCTATTAAAATATCTCTGGTGATCTGTTTGCTTGTATAAATATCTTTACAAAATAAGATGATGGCATATAAATAAAATAAAATGGATAATATCCGGCTGAAAATATCTAAATTTTTAAACTCAAGTTGCGCAAAATTTATTGATAATGCGCATAAACCTATCCCCATAAACACAAGTAAACGATGCGTTCCTTTAAGCCCATAAAACATACCAACGAGGATAAGCAGAAAAAAAAGAGAGAACAGTAATTTAGCATTAAGAATATCTTCCATGAGTGGGAAGCTTAAGAGCATCCCGATCAGGGCGATTAAGAGTATTAAATACTTACTTTGGTAGAATTTTAGAAAATATGAAGACATGCTTTGTTCACTTTTAATGTTAGTTTAACACCTAATTCTTGCCCATCATTAAATTCAGCATTACTATTTGATTTAATACTAGGATTACTTTACCTCCAAGGAAAGGGCAATGGTTAATCTTAAGCATTTACTTAAGCCAAGTTTAAATTGGCTTCTTCCTTTTGTGTTGGTGGCAGTAGGGCTTGAACATAACCTGCCTGAAAAACATACCTTTATTTTTATTTCAGCCTGTTTAGCCATTATTCCTATGGCGGCCTTTTTGGGTAAAGCAACAGAAGGCCTGGCCGCCCATATGGGGGAATCTTTTGGTGGACTTCTTAACGCTACCTTCGGGAATGCAGCTGAGTTTATTATTAGTATCGTTGCGTTAAAAGCAGGTCAGATCCAAATAGTTAAAGCCTCTTTAATTGGCTCATTGATAGGGAATGTTTTATTGGTGCTTGGGGCATCGCTGTTGGCAGGTGGGTTAACGAATGGGGTCCAGCGTTTTGGCCTTCAAAGCGCAAAATCTCAATCGATTGATTTTAGTATTGCCGCTGTTGCCTTGATTATTCCTGCGGCGTTTTACGGCTTAGGTAAAGAATGGATCCCGCAGGAAACTATGGGCCACCTTAGCCTCGCAATTTCCATTATTTTAATTGCGATTTACTGCTTATCACTCTACTTTACCCTTTTTAGTAATCGCGCGCCCGTTGCAAACGAGAATGTAAAAGAAAACGGTCACACACACCATGAGGTGTGGAGTTTAAAGCTATCCATGCTCGTATTATTGCTCAGTGCTGCCGTCATTGCCTGGATGAGCGAAATATTGGTTGGTTCTGTCACACAAGCGGCGCAAGCGATGGGGATGTCCCAAGTATTTGTGGGTGTGATTATTGTTGCCGTTGTGGGTAATGCTGCAGAGCATAGCACAGCTATTATGATGGCAATTAAGAACCGTCTTGACTTGAGTATTGTCATAGCAGTAGGTAGTGGCATTCAAATAGCGTTATTTGTAACTCCCTTACTGGTTATTTTAAGTTACCTCCTACCTATTAGCACCATAGATTTAATTTTTGGTAAGGGTGAAATTTTGGTGGTTGTGTTGGCCTCCTACATTTTGACTCAAGCCATGGAAATAGGGGAATCCACTTGGTATAAAGGTGTGCAGTTACTTGGCGTTTATACCATTATCGGCGTTGCGTTTTATTTGTTTAAATAATCCTGACATTTCATCCTAAGGCGACAATTCAAAAAACATGCGTCGACTAACTCATGTCGTGTGTCTCTTAATTTCGACCACTTATCGGTTAATTTGAAATTTCGCTTGCTAAATTGTCAAAAATAAAAACAATGGGTGCTAATCCAATATTGAGCAAAAAGAACAAATATCATGAGCGACGAAAATAAATCACAGGATGAATCAATTACCCTGCTTTCGATTACAAAACAATTATATCAGTTGTACCGACCCCATTTTGGACTACATGGTGCTAAATTAAAGCGCACCTTGTATTTTTCGGGCATTGTTTTTGGAAATTTTTTACTTGCCTTTGCTTTGGCATTGGTAAACACGACTATGGCTTCTTTAATGGGGTTATTAATGCTCCCCGGCGTAACCTATACCAGCTTTTTTCTGGCAGCAGGGCAGTGCGTAGCGGCAATTTCTACCTATGGTATTTTAACTGGTATAGATGCATGGATGGCAAGCTTACTTGGCAGCTCATTATCCTATGCGGTAAATAAAAATTTAGAAGAGCGCTGGATAAGGAATAATGCTTATTATGGAACGACTCGGCTTACACAAAATCCAACCAATCCTGCCCAATTGATTAGCCATGATAATGAAGAATTGGCACGCGCTGCAGCTGAATTATTTGATAATTATTTAACAACTATAAGTAATTTTGCCGTAGGTATTATTGGTTTGTATACACTCTCGGTTCCCTTGCAAATTTCACTTTTCTCTTTTTCTCTCGCTATACCTGGATATCTGGTTGCAAGTACTGTTATATACGCCTTGGTTTATAATTTTGTTACCAACAAGATGGGGGATTCTCTAGAAGATCTACAAACCAAACAAAGGGAAATGGAAGGAAAATTATCAGCCAAAATTCATCATGTTAAAACCCATTCAGAAGCCATCGCGTTTAAAAGGGGCGGTGAATATGAACATCAATCCTTGTTGGAAACCTTAAAACAAACTAAAATTGTACAAATGGGATCCTCCAGGGTTCGCTCTTTGTTAACATTTGCAACCAATTTGCATGCAGAATTTACCTCCTTTTTTGCCTTGTTGCTGTGTGCGCCTAATATCATTGCGCAAAAATTATCCTTTGCAAACATCTTGGAAATTCCTTACCACTTCCAAAATGTGGTTAACTTTTTCACCTGGAAAAGCGACAATTTTGATAAAGTAATTGAATGTTCAGTAACTTTGAAAAAGGTTGAGGAACTCAAGGATGCCATAGATGTCTGGGAAGAAAGACAAAAAGCAGGGCAAGCGCAATTGGTCTTTACAAAGGGAGATGATAGAAGCATTCATATTAGAAACTTGAACTTGAAAAAGCCTGATGGAACCCCCATTTTAACGGGCTTTACGAGCACCATTCGTAAAGGGACAGTTAATTTATTTGAAGGTGCGTCGGGGGCAGGCAAAACCTCAGCATTACGCGCTGTAGCAGGGCTTTCTCCTGATGCGAGCGGCGAAATTCAAGGTTTATCAGGTAATGTGCATTATATTCCCTCACACCCTTATTTCCCTGAAGATAAAAGCTTATTAGATGCTATCTTGTATCCAAGAATGGAAAAAGCCTCCGCTGAAGAAGTTGCTAAAATTAAATCCTTGATGAGGGAACTTGGATTTAAACCGCAAACGATTAAAGATCTCGACGTTGTGAAAGATTGGTATGGACAGCATTTGAGTGATGGCGAAAAACAACGTATTGAAATTGTGGGCGCGATTATGAAAAAACCGGATATATTATTTATGGATGAGGCAACATCACGCGTTGATCATAACGCAAAAACAGATAATAAAGGTAAAATTGAGAGACTTCTTAAAAAAGAATTGCCAAAAGCGACGATTATTTATACCGATCATAATCCTAGCGCAAAGGGATTTTATCAAAACGTGATCCGTCTCTCTAACAGTAAAAAGAACACCTAGCGACCAGGCATGGCTATCATCCGCTTAGTTTTACAAAGATAAATTGCTAATAAGCTAGTATTCTGATAAATTACCGCATACTTAAGATTTATTGATGGATTTTTCCTAAGGAGGGTGTGTTATAAAGCTAAATATGTGAGGTATATATGCATAAAGGTCCAAAGACATTTGAAAGTTTAGAAGAATTAGCGATTTTACTGGGTTTGAAAAATGCACAAAAGGTAGATATATTCCTCACACAGAATGAAGATGAATTGTATTCAAGATTAATTACGAGTCAAAAACGTTCGCAGCCTGCGCCCGGCACGACAGCAACACTTCCTAGTTACCCTAATCGTCCCTTTGGCTCCCAAGCCGTTTTAGATGGGATAGAAAATCTTACCATTGTATCCCCGGTCAATTCACCTGAAAAAACTGCAACGACTACTACCAAACAACCGTCCACATCTGCTGCAAAAAAGATACTATTCTAAATAAACTTGACTGTATATTTATCCGCTGAAAATATTTTAAAGCGGAACTTTAAATAAAATCCCCCAGTCTCATCGATGACTATTTGATGAGTGGGGGTTACTTTGAAAAAATATATAGCATTCCTAGTCGGAACAATTTTTACTTTTGTCAGCTTTTCCTTAAACGCCGCATATGGACGCCCAATGCCCGGCAGGGGATGGATGTGTAACCCCTATAATCATATTTGCCATAAAATTGAACGTAATGAGCAATGGCGTTCTTCTTATGGAAAACACGGGTGGAAGAAATACACTAGAAAAAAACACAGTGCTAAAAATACTGAGCCAAGACATGTTTTTGTTGCCCCCCCTGAAAAAATTGATGAGGGTAATATCGTAAACGTAAACTTAGCGCATGGAACATGGGGAGCCTATGACGCTGAGGGTAATTTAGTTAATTCAGGGCATGTATCTGGCGGAAAAAGTTTTTGTCCTGATATTGGTAAAAAGTGTAGGACTGCAACGGGTACCTTTACGGTATACACAAAACAAGGGGCTGGTTGTAAATCCAAAATTTTCCCTGTTGGCAAAGGCGGGGCGCCAATGCCTTATTGTATGTTTTTCCATAAAGGGTTTGCAATGCATGGTTCTAATGCCGTGCCTAATTATAATGCAAGCCACGGGTGCGTTCGTATGACGCCAGCAGATGCAAAATGGCTAAACCAAAATTTTGTCAGTGTAGGAAGCACACGGGTTAGAGTCACCTACGATAAAATGGAACCTGCGCCAAAAGAAGAAAAAGTGGCAATTGAGAAATCCTCTTAATGGACGCCCTTTCCAATGCAGCCAAAAAACCTACCGTTGCCTTAGTGGTGGGCAGTGGCGGTATAAAAACATTGGGGATAACTTATTTATTTAAGCTGCTAGACGAGCACCACATTAAACCTGATATCATTTACGGCACAAGTGGTGGCACTATTCTTACTTCTCTTTGGGCAAGCAACTATACCCTTGATGAAATGGATGCCTTTGTTGAGGATTATATTAAGTTACTAAAAACACACCCATTATCTAAGCAAATTGATTATCGCACATTATTAAGTCTGGCTGGGTACCCAGGAGGCCGTTTTAAAATGGATTCCGCTGTGCTCAGGAAAGACTGGTTACTTAACTTTTTTAGAGAGAAGGCGGGGACAAGGCGAATTGAAGACTGTTCACTTAAGATAAAGCTTTTAAGTACGGAGCTTGAAACGGGCCTTCCCTATTTAATTGATCATGGTTTAATGGGTGAATGTATTTATGCTTCTTGCGCGTTATATCCCATCATGCCTCCTATCTTTCTTAACAATAGATGGTTAGTAGATGGGGTATACTATTCTTCCATACCCGTTTTGCAAGCAGTTAATGATGGTTACGATAATATCATTGTGTTGTCATTTGAGGAAAAAAATGTCAATAACTATGGTAGTTTTTTTGAATTTTATATGGAATTTGTTTCTAATATATTGATTAAAAAGGCAAGAAAGCAAAATTCCTTAGCCATTAATTTACACCATGGGGAAATTAAATTTATCAATTTTTATTTTGAAAACCCCATTAACTTTTGGGATGTTGGACAAATAGATCATATAAAAAAAGTATCTAAAGAAACTATTCAAAGGCATGAAGAAGAAATTATCCTTTTTATGCGTACGCCATAATAAACGTCTATTTAACTAAAGAGAGAATATGGTCCTCTTTTTGTTTTAAATTGTTTCTTGCAAAATCAATGCTATATTCAAGGCTCTCTATGGGATCTTTAAATTCATTATGTTCAATTTTAATGGGAATAATGACTATCTCATCTGAGTGTAAATCATAAATTAATGCAGCATATGGCCTAGAAGATGATTTAAAAGCTTTATCCACAAAATTGGTATAATGGCTCAAGAAATTTTCTTTTTTTTTCTGAACTTCATTACTAACATCGGTGGCAATAATGAGATCAGATGATTCATTTAAAATAGCTCCTAAAGGTAAACTCTCTGAATATAGCCCTGCAGCTAACCATTGGTTGTGTATATGGATAGGTGGGTAAAAAGGTAAAATTGCAGATGAAGCATATATAGCTTGGGCTACGTTGCCATTTTTAATTAAATACGAGTGCCCTGTATTGATGTTGGTAGTATGAAAATAAGTTTTAATTGCTAAATCTTCAACTTTTTGGTTTTCAAAGATCTCTTGATAAACTTCTTTGATATTGTCAGGTTTCAATAGCGCTCGATTAATATCAAAATGTTTCTTTGGTGCCTTGAAAAAAAAGAAAGAGGTATAATGATCAATTTGTGGTTTCATGGTTGCTAAATAGGCTTCGCGAACTAAGATAAGCGCCTCATGTGGACTATACCCTTTGGCCCACAATCCTGCTACAAAAGCAGCGGATGAACACCCAACAATGATATTTGGCACGATGTTATGCCGATGAAAAAATTCCATCAAGGCGATGGTGCTAAAACCAGCGGATCCAACTCCAGATAAAACAACAGTGACTTTTTTCAATTCACTATACCTTGATAAAATAAGTCTGCCATAACAGAGTTGCATCTAAATCTATAAGCATTAAGGACTTTCGCCGAGATTTAATACTTTGCAAAATAGCTATGTTGTATTAATCTTTTCCTCGCCTTTGGAATGGACGTCTTTTATCGCCTTTTTCTTCAACGTCCGTCGTTCTTATTTTTGTTTCAGGTTGGCGCGAGCCTCTCGGATCGCCACGATCTTTGTTTTTTCGTGATTTAGCGGGATCTTCTTTTTTCATGGTATTATCCATCATATTAAGACATTATTAATTAAGTATAGTATTTGCTGTTGATAAACAGGTTTTTTTTACAAAATACGTGAAATTACACGAGCATTTGATTAGCAAGTATGCCCTATGAAAACACTACCCCTTGTCACTTAAGCAGGACTATTAATCTTTTTTGCTTCTTAATTAAATTTGCTTTTTCTCTGAGATTCAGGAGTACTCTTCTGCCGTTCTTCAAGCGCTTCTACTAGTGTCACACCCTGAACGTGCCTATCATACCCTGGGGTGTAAAGTTGTACAGGCGCGTGCAAGGGGGTTAAGCATTGTTGATATTGCAGATAAAAACCACCTCCTAGATTTGCTTCTTCAATGCCACCGAGTATGATTCGTTGCAAATTATTGCGAATTAAGACTTTATCTGCTTCAGGCACACTCGTAGGGCAAAGTAAAAATAATTTATCGATATTTCTTGAAAGACAAGTTTCAGGCTTAATCTGAGCCGGCTTAACAACTAAAGCCATAACTAAAAATAAGGATAAAACATGGTAAGAGGTATAGTGATCAGGATGCATTGAAAATTCAAATATTATTTTTGACCAAAAATGATACAAGCCATTGTGGGGATTATTTAAGATTTCATAATAATTTTCTGGTAAAAAAGGACAGAGTTTTTGCAATATCCCCATCCGGTTAATAAGATTAAAATTATCCAACCCGATTGGACTTAAAAACAATTGAGATAATTTAGCGATGTACTCTGTTATATAGCATTGCGGTATGCTGCAAAGTTGTTCTTTGTATCTTAACACATCAAAAACTTCACCCGTAGATGGACGACAAATAAAAGCGGTAGAGGGCGGCCTCTTTGAAAGTGCTTGTTTCAGGGTTGGCTCTTGTACACAATTAAAAACAATGTTTCCTAATCGGACAACCTGCGGATAGCCTTCTAAGGCGGTACCGTGGCCTCGCAATTTTGCACGAAGTTGCTGTACGCTGGCATTAACGATTACTTCGATTAGCTCATTTGGCATAAGGCGGCCAACTAATTGATTAAGGACTGTTTGTCCAGTAATAAAACATTCATTTTCATCAAGCAAACTTAAGATGTATTTAACTTCCTCAGGGAGCGCTATTTGACTAAAAGGGGCAAGTTCTACAACTTCTGTTCGCCACCCTAATTTTTTCTTCAGAATAACGATCTTTGCTTGGTGAGCTGTTTGTGCTTGATGTTGTGCTTGTAGATGTGTTTCATTTTTTTGTGCCGATTTTGTGATGGCGAGCTGTTTAAATTGCACTTCGAGAGCTTGCTCAGCTGTATCAAATTCTGCTTTTATCTGGGCTAGTTCTAAACTTTGTTGTTCCTCAAGCTGTAATAGTGTGCGCTGCAGTTGTTCCTCAAGTTCTGCTTTCTTAAGGTTTAATTGAATATCAAGTTCGGTTTTGTAAGCTTGCAATTTTTTTTGATGTTCTTTTGCTTTTTGTTGATGCTGTTGACGTAAAACGGTGCGAAAAGAAGCCAATTCGGCTTGTTGATCTTGCTCAAGACTCTGGCGCTTAGACGCACTTTGCGATTGTGCAGCAGCTACTTTTATTTGATGTTCTTTTTCAAGTCTTTGTTTCTCAATCTCATGCTGCTCATTGATTTTTGTTATTTCAGCAGTGTGAGCTTGTTCAAGTTGGTGTGTGCTACGTGAGAATTTTTTGTCCAGTTTTGAAATATATTCATCACGTTTACTTAGTAAGTCACCTTTTTCCTTTAGCAACGCTGCGGTATGTTTAGCTTTCAGGCTTGCTAATTCCTCTGCTTGTTCTTGAGCGCGTTTTTCTTGAAGTGCTTTAGATTGCTCGTTTAATAAAGTTCTTTGTTCTTGTAAGGCTTGTTGATGCGCTAATTTAAGCTGAGCGATTTTTTCTTGGTGTGCTACTTCTTGCGCTTGGTCTGTTTCAAGGGGGGCAAGCACCATCGCTTTGAATTGTTCTTCAAGCGCATCCAATTCAGCTTTTCTTTGTTCTGCTTTACTGTGTGGTAATAAATCTTGTTTTGCTGTATTAATAACCTTTTGAAACATGGTTTCTAACATGTAACAAATAAAATCTTTGTCTACCAATTCTGACATCTTTAAAATCAAAGATGCCTGTAACCATTCTTTTAATAATGTTTTGATTGTTTCTTTTTGGCGTTGGTTGCTTGGTATAGCATGATAAGAAACTAAATGCTGTAACATTGACCCAAAGAGGGAAATAGTGTCATTACGGCTGGACTCATGAGTTAAACGTGAGAGTGATAGCGAGGTTTCCTGGCATTGCGTTTGAAGTGTTGCCTGATCACATTCGCTAATACGAAGCACGTTTCTTTCTAAAAGATTCAAAAAATTATCCAATTGTCTAAAGAAAGTCAAAATTAAGTCATTAAGAACAAGCGGTGGTTCACCAAGTGAAAGCGTCAGCTTTTTCACTGCTGCTGATGCAGGGTGTTCATGTTTGTTACAAATTGTTGTTAACTTTTCACCTAACGCTTTTAGCGTGGTGTATAGTCTTGTTGCTTGGTCATCAAGTTTTAAAGAAGAGCAAAATAAAATGCTGCTTTTATAGAAATCCAAGAGCGATGTCATGTTGTGCCAAGTGGGGCATTTTTCGCTACCATCCTCGTTTAAGTTTTGAAGCAGTAATTCTTGATATTCCCTACCATAAGCTTCTAACCACTCAATTTTTTCACAAATTGCCTGATACCACATCCAATAATTCGATTTGGTTAATTTTCCTGGTCCAAATTCCTTGATGAGCCATGCGTTGGCCCTTGAAGTTTGAGAGAATAATAAACTTAAAAAGGCGGTTCTTGCTGTTTGTGTGTTTTCATCTTGTGAAGCAAGGGGGATAAAATTTTTTAAAAAAGAATGCAGTATGTTGAGAGTTGAGTAGGCTGCTAATAGGGTAGGTTCGTTTTGCTGTGTATATTGTAAACTTTTTTGGGTCGCATTATAAATATAGGTGGAGATCAGCACGAAATCTTTAGCAATAGCTTGACTATATTTAGCTTTATATTTTGTAAGGTTTAGATCTCGAATGCTAGGTTCAGGTTCCTTGGAAAGCGCTATGAATTCATCTGCAATTTGTTTTGCTAGTTTAAGTTCTTCGATGGCAGCAGGGGGGATTGTGGTAAGCAGTTTAGGATCACTTAAAATATCACTTAAATCTTCTACTTGCACAACAACGGTTGTTTTGGGGCCTTTTTTCATTTTATTCTTATTTAGTATGTTTCCAATTTGTTAATGGGAACAATTTTAAGCGACTTACTATTGCGGATTCAAGCAACAAAAGCCGTTAGATGGCTGACATATTTATTTAGATGGGGGTTTTGAATGTGTTGGTTTAGCCGTTTCAGAGGGGGTAGGAGAAGTAGCTAAAGCGGGCTCTTCAGTTTTTTTAATACCCGTCATTAGGACAGCTGCTGCTCGGTTTATGTTTTGGGTTGAACCTTGAGATTGTTTCTCTGGTGCTTGGTATTCTTTTGGAATTTCAATATTATATTTTTTTAGTAATGCATTTATATCTTTACCATCGTCAATATGTTTATCTACTATTTTTTTCAACACTTCAGATTTATTTTCAATTTGCACTGATTTTAAAGCTTGATATAGCTCCTCCCAGGTTTGTCTTTTTTTATCTAATTTATTTTGCTTTTCAGTTAATCCAAGACGGATGTTATTTGCACAATCATTGAGTAATTTTACATGATCTTCATTTAGACCAGGGATCTTACCCCCTTTATCCTTATTTGCTAAATAAAATTTGGCAGCATTCATTAAATCGAAATTAAGCCCTTTCTCACTTTTTAAGTTCCGAAAGGGTAAAAGATAATCATTTAATCTCAAGATGTATTCATCAGTGTAAGGATTAGATAGTTTTTCTTCTGGTCTAAATTGTTGTGCCAAGGTTAGGCCAACCGCCAAGACACCTTTTGCATAAATATAATTTATGTCTTTAAGTTGCCTTTCAATATAGATTTTTTCTTGGTCCACCAAAGGCCTAATAGGGGGGTCGCAATTTTTAAAATATTCATTTAATTGTGTATAAACTTCATCTGGAGTAATTAAGTTTAATACTTCTTGATGTAACTTTGCAATTTCATTTAACTCATCAGGTGAAATATCAAAAGCTTCTAAAATGTTTTTGCCACTTATCGCATCTTTAATTGTTTCCGATGTGAAGGCACTTAATGCATGAAATAATCGCTCTTGCGTTGTATTATCGTTATCCTTTATAAATTCATGTAGTTTTTTACTTAATAGGTTTTGAATAAAAATGGGGATCTGTTCAATTGGATTAATAACAGCTAATTTACTATGGCCGCGCCCCATCTTTCCTATGCGTCCTATCGTTCCTGGATAACATGAAGGATTATCTTGCCCCACGGTATCACTTTCATTGTGAGCCCTTCGTATTTCTGCCAACTCCCCAATAAAAAACGCTTCTCTTGTAGCCTGATCATCTGTGGCGTAAGTGCCATCTTTTAAGGCTAAAAAGTAAAATGCGACCCGTTTACGGATATCCCATGAGATATCCTCCGTAGACCGATCGCCTGCGCCATATTGATGAGTGTTGACTGTAGGTGTAGTAAATAAATTAATCCACCCTGTTGTTGGAGCGTCTTTATCATATGCTCGCCAAGTGATGTGTAATGGGTTATCGTTAGCGTTAAAAAGTTTTCTTGCTTTTTCCATTGTTTCACTATCTTGCCCCTGGCACAGGGCTTGTCGGTTTTGATCAATAAATTGTTTAATCTCTAGGCTGCCTTCCTCATGTAATTTATCAAGCAGCATATTTCGTAAATCAACCTCTATATTTTCAATCGCTTTATGTTCATCACCATCTGATTTTTCACGCCATTGTTGAAATTCATCGTTATATAACGCTTGAGCTGTATCATAAGCTGTTTTTGCTGCGCTCATTTCACGAGGGGACATGGCCGTTTCAGAATTACTCTTGTAACTGTGTTCAAATGCTTTAACTTTGTTATTTGCATCTAAAATATCCCAAGCAATAAGAAGTTCTGACTGTGCTATCCATTCAGTATTAAGTTGGCGAAAAAACAATTTGGGATTATCTATATTTCTTTTAAGCTCATTCAAATACAAATCAAAATTATCTTTTAATATTTCATTAATTGCATTAGGCTTTAAAATACGATTAATAGCAATACCTTCTATCACTGATTGGCTAAAAAGCAGCTTAACTATTTCAGGTGATGAATAAATTATTGAGCCAAGAGGAACCGCTTGGTTTTTAACGGCATCATTTTTTAGAAGATATTGTACCAGATTAAGATTTCTAGAAAATGCAGCCATGGCCAACAGTGTTGTGCCTGATTTATCTTTCGCATTTACATCGGCGCCAGCTAAAATTAATTTATGACAGAGGTCCTCTTCACCTGTAAAGGCAACTCGTAGTAATAACTCATTTTTCATCTCTTGAGTC
>CAZHSJ010000062.1:0-13795 GCA_964535225.1 Uncultured Candidatus Berkiella sp.
CTAGTGCGTAGGCGCGTTGATAATGCGTCAAAGCTTTAGCTTTATCGCCCTGATGTAAATAAACGGTAGCTAGGTTGTGGTGGCTATGCGCATGATTGGGATTTAAGCTTAATACTTTTTCATAACACTCAATAGCTTCTTGTGCTTGTGCAAGCCCACTATAAATGATCCCCAAATGAAACCACGCATCGATGTTATTGGGCTCTTTGATGGTGATGGTAGCAAGCAAAGGCTCTGCTTCTTGAAATCGTTTTAAGCCACAAAGGGTTATCCCTAAATTATGCGTAGCACCTAAATGATCGGGGCGTCGCTTCAATACTTCCTGATAATGAGGAACGGCTTCTTGTAATCTGTCGAGTTGAATATAGCAATTGGCTAGATTGTAATGGGTATCTACCGCTTGGGGATCAATCCGAATTGATTTTTGAAAATAGCTTGCGGCCTCATCATATTTGCAAAGCCGATAGAGTAATGTTCCCAAATTATTTAGGGCAGGTGCGTAAGTGCTTTTAAGACGTAATGCTTCATGGTAGTGGCGTAAAGCGCCTTCCACATTGCCTGTTGCTTGGTAGGCATTACCGAGGTTGTTATGAAACTCAGCAATGGTGGGGGATGATTGAACAGCCCTTTGTAGGTATTCAACGGCCAAGGCAAAGTTCCGCTTTTGCGCATAAACCATGCCTAGGCCATGTAGCGCGTCGGGTTGCGTTGGCTTTTCAGATAAAACAGTTTCAAATATCGCCGCAGCCTCATCTATATGGTTGCCGTGTTGCAGGGCCAGCGCCTGTTCAAGCTTTTCATTAATACTGTCTTGATGCTTTGTCATAATGTCCAGAATACACTAATATATATGTCTCTTGCTTAAAACTCAGTATAAGCAACAATGCATAACCAGATCATCTTTTCTATATTTTTGATTTTTTGTGGCGCGGCATTTTTAGCGACACTAGCCCTTTTCACCCGCCAATCGTTGTTGGTCGCCTATATAATTTTAGGTGTCTTGATTGGTCCTGGTGGCATGTCCTTGATCAACGATCCCGTTATTTTAAAAGATGTGGGTGATATTGGGATTATCTTCTTGCTGTTTTTATTGGGCTTAAACTTACAGCCACAGAATTTGTTAAAGCTACTTGGGCAAGCAACGATGATTACGGTTGTCAGTTCATGCTCATTTGGTCTTTTAGGTTATGCCATTGCCTTAACAGCTGGGTTTAGCCAAGTAGATGCCTTGGTGGTTGGTGCTGCCATGATGTTCTCAAGTACCATTATCGGTTTAAAATTGCTTCCCACAACGGTATTACATCATCAACGTACCGGTGAAATTGTCATCAGTGTTTTATTGCTACAAGATATCATCGCTATCTTTACGCTTTTGTTTTTGCATGCAGCTAAAGATGGTCTACATTTGGATGAGTTAGCTAAAGTGGTGCTGATGTTACCTACCTTAGTGATCGTTGCCTTTTTAGTTGAACGTTTTGTCTTAATTAAATTAATACAACGATTTAGTCGAATTCATGAGTTCATGTTTTTGGTGGCCATTGGCTGGTGTTTAGGGCTGGGACAATTAGCAGAATACTTAAAGCTTTCCTTTGAAGTGGGCGCCTTTATCGCAGGGATCTCTATTGCTCAAAGCCCGGTTTCCCGATTTATTGCCGAAAGCTTACGACCAATCCGCGATTTCTTTTTAATATTATTTTTCTTTTCCGTTGGCGCAAAACTCAATATTCTTAAAATCACCGAAGTGTGGCAATGGGCGTTGCTGTTAGGTGGGTTAATGCTCGTTGTTAAACCGCTTATATTTAGGCCTTTGCTGAGTAAAATTGCTCCTTCAAAAGCGGCTGCTTGGGAGGTGGGGGTGCGGCTGGGTCAAATCAGTGAGTTTTCGTTACTGGTGGGTTATACCGCTGAAAAGAACGGTTTAATAAGTCAAGCTGCCTATTCTTTAATTCAAGTCTCTACCGTTATTACCTTTATTGTTTCCTCATACTGGGTTGTTAACCGCTATCCAACCCCCATTGCTGCTTCAGATAGGTTGCGTCGTGATTAAATTGACAACCCTCATAGTAATGCTATTAATGTTAGCAAAAATGAGTTTTGCTAATCAAAGCTATTATGAGGTATTAGGGGTAGCGTTACCCTATGAGGTTGTGTTGGACCAAACCAAAGAGAAGCTGGGTTTAAATGGCCATGCGGTTGTTAATCTTTGGGGAGGTAAGGCATTTCTTGCAGCACTTTATACGCCAGAAATTGAAAAGCGCGCACAGATGCTTTTGGTAAACGATGAACCGCTTGCCATGAACTATTATTTTCTTCGCGACGATATCTCAGGGGAGATGTTTAGTAAATATTTAATTGAATCTATTTTGGTGAATAACGGTGGCTGGGATAGTAAAAAAATTGATAAAAATAGGCTGATGGAATTAAAACAAGCCACGGATATTTCTTTTAATGCGGGGGATACCTTAACTTTTTATTATTCACCCAAAAATGGCGTGCTGATGTTGGTGAATGGCAAAGTCCTCCAGCACTGGCCAGGTGCAAAATCATTTTATAATATGCTGCTTAGAACCTGGGTGGGACCTTATCCGCCTAGCAGAGGATTCAAAAGAGCTATCTTAAATTTTCCTACTAATTAAAACTTTAAATTATTTGAGTTAAATTTCTTAAGCCCGTACCAAGTTGCGCTTTCGTAATGAATGTGCGATCGTTGCGAAGAATTCGTCTTCCATCACGACTAATAAAAATACAAGTGATATTTTACGCAGTATAAAATATAAAACGTAAGGAGATTGAAATGGCAAACGCAGGCCCCTCTGGAAATGCAACTAATGAATCAGCTCCCTCTGATAAAGACAAATCCCAATCTATCGTTCAGGAAAAAAAACCACCGCATGACAACCTTGTGCAACCTGGCTTTGCACAACTCGGTCCTTTTTTGACAAAAGTACTTGATGAGTCCATGCGAGACAATATTGCTATTTTCTCATTTAAAATCAATAAACCAGCTGAGCAAATATTTAACCTTACTCAAAAAATCATTCTGGAAATTAAAAATAGGCTCGGCGAAAAAGAGCCCAGCCCAAAAAATGTTAAAAATATTATTGATGATTGGAAAACGCAGGTAGAGCATGAACAGCAAATAGCGGCAGGTAATATTTTACCGCCACCTGCCTCCAAGGAGCCACCCAAAGAAAAAGTTGAAGATCAATTTACCGCAGCGTTATCTGTACGTGAAAAGCAGTTATTACTGCGCACCTTAGCGCACCTTTCAACGGTTCCTAGTTCGATTGCCTTTGAGATCCAATATTGGGGCATTAGTGAAAAAACCGACGAAAAATTAGTTCAGGCTGCGGTGCTTAGCGCAAATAAAACATGGGAAGAAGTAGAAAAAGCCAAAATAGCACGCTTAGCGGAATTAGGGGGTGAGACTTGGGCTAAAAATGTAGAAAATTGGTTAAAAAATGAAACACCGCAAGCGTTAACGTATGAACAAATGCAACACAGAAATGTCAAACGCGATGTTCGACCAAAAAATCAATCAATTCCTTTAAATGAACAGACCAAAGTACAACGCGAAAAGGCAATGGAAAGGGTAAGGGGATATCAGCCTGTTAGTGATTACAATGTTAAAGCTGGAACAGCTGCAAAAGAAGCGAAGCGTTTGAAAGTGCACAGACGTATGGGAGAACATCCAGAAAGTGAGCGCCAGGCAATGCAATTAAGGCACGGTATTTTGCCAATTTCAACGTCACGTCAAGGGGGGCTGTGGGCAAAAGTGGGTGGTGCGCTAGGTATTGGCAAATGGCAAAATAATTTTGAGCTGGATCCTGAAAATAACTTTGCCTCTTATCCTAAGCCTGAGGACCGTAAACCGCATCGTGCAAAGCTAGACTCAGAACATATCAAGCAGAAAAAATTCACTTTTCCTGAAAGGCGTGAACTTGCGCAAACCCTAGCAGAGAAACAGCGGCCAGAACGTTATTTTGCGCATATGAAGCGTTGTATAAAACAGCTTGAGGCAGCGGGTGCGATTGATGGCTCAGAAAAAAGCGATTTGGCCACAAAGAAAGACTACGAAGACTTAATGGTACTATTTCAAACACGTTTGAAAATGGATGAAAAGATGTGGTCTAAGGATGAGAAATCTAAAGCAGAATTTAAGCGGTTAATGGAGTTAGATAAGGATCCTGCGGTAGATGAATTAGTTGAGCGTCTTGGGAAAGTGACAATATAGAGGGCAGACTAATCGACATCGCGCTACAATGACGGTGAATTTCTTATCGTAGGGGGCGACCTATTCCTGTCATAAGGGTTTGCACGAGATTTTGAAAGTAAGATCCTGTTGCTCAAAGCTACCGCAATGATGAATGGGGTATCTGGGATCATTTTTTGCGTGTCGCCACACGCAAAAAAATTGTTCCCAGTATACTTCCCGCGGTAATGAACATAGGATCTGAGCTCTTGATACCGCGGTGACTCGCGATCTCTGGGGCATAAAGCGCGGTTAGTAGAGAAATACAGCATACAGGCATTTTATATTCCTGGGGATTCTTTGGGGCAGGCCCTGAGTTGCTTGACTGCACTTGTTTTTGTAAGTAGACTTGCCAGCTTGAATTTTAATGCTGGCAACTCAACTAACAAATGTAAGGTAATCCATGTCGCTCAATGGGATCAATCAACAAAAAGCAACACAACAGGACAATAGTGAAGCTCAAGTACAAGCATTTGGAACGGTACTAAAACAATGCCTCTTGCAACGCGATTTAACACTCGCTTTCATCTATATCAGCAAGCATCGCCACTACCCTCAACACGTTGAATTTTGCTTTAAAGTGATTTTGAGTCACTTATCCCCAAGTGAGATAATGGCTTATTTAACAGATCCTAAAACCCAAGGCTTTTTGCTTTATCAAGATCTTAATGTGTTATTGGAATATGCGCTATTTCAAAAAAATCGTCCCACTGTTTCTGATGATGACAGCAAAAAGTGGGAAAAGGTTGTTGTAACCATTGCGCAAAATCCCTATTGGTGCCAAACCTTAAGTTATTCTTTTTTTGTAAAATTAGCAGCCGATAACAATTTGCTCGCAACTTATATTGCCAGTAATATCGAATTTTTAAGGCATCTTGAGCCGTATCATGTAAAACAATTTCTATTTTCACACCCTAAACACACCGTTGGTTTTTTAGACGCGCTTAATAAAGAATATGAACACAATCCAAGTAGACACGATTGGATAGCACAAATCTTAAAGGCCGTGGTTGAAAGTAGCTCTGTTCAAGAGTGCTTGGTTAAAATGCCTCTATTTACTCAAAGTTTCTTAAAGGCACAAGGAATTAATAAGGAAAATATTCCTGCAAGGCCATCTACCAAAGTGATAGCGGCGCCTTCCCCAACTAAAGCGGTTGAAAAAGATGATGAAGCTGAGGAGGACACTAGCGCACTTGTGGCCAATTTAGAGCGGCTTGCAGTACAACTGGGTTCGCTCAACGTTAGCGACGCTGCGTCAGTCGTTATACCCGCTCTCGTGGCGCCTGTTTCCTCGCCTGTTGTGCATGGAATGAAGCGCAGTAAGCGCTCTATATCTTTAAGTGATCTGCTTTCGAAAGAGGAAAATGACACAACGGTAACGAATCAGATTAAACCCGATTAAAGTCTGTTGATAAGTCGTCCTTCAAATAAAAAAGCCTCCCGAAGGAGGCTTTTAAAAGCGAATAGGCATTACCCTTTTTTGGTGGTAGTGGCTGCTTTGCTTTGATTTTCAGTTTTTGCTTTATCTGTTTGTTTTTCAGGTTTTTCAACAGTGAGCAATTCAACTTCAAATACTAAGGCAGAGTTTGGTCCAATAATTTGACCAACACCATTTTCGCCATAAGCAAGTTTAGAAGGAATAAATAATTCCCATTTTGAGCCTGGCTTCATGAGTTGCAGTGCTTCTGTCCAACCAGGAATAACGCCGTTTACAGCAAATTTAACGGGTTCGCCACGGTTGTAAGAATTGTCAAATTCCGTACCGTCGATCAGTTTGCCGCGATAGTGGGTAGTAACCACATCCGTTGCTTTAGGCGCTTCGCCTTTACCTTCTTTAATAACGCGATATTGCAGGCCGCTAGGCAATGTGACGATATCTTTTTTCTTTTTGTTATCGTCTAAGAATTTTTCACCAGCAGATAAGTTTTTAGTCGCGGCTTCTTTTATTTGGGATTTTTGTTTTTCTAACATTTCGCTTTGTAATGCCATCAAGGTTTGGCGAATTTCTTCTTCGGTCATTAGGGTAGTTTTGTCTGCTTGACCATCTTTAAAGCCAGCCATGAAAGGATCGGCATTAATGTCAATTTTTTGCTTCATGATGCTTTTACCCACATCAACACCAATGGCATAACTGATTTTATCTTTTTTATCCTTAAGTTGACCACCTTTGGCTTCATCAGCAGCCAAAGCGTTCTGAGCGAACAAAAACATACTGAGAGTAGCTAAACTAAGCAGTGCACCTTTCATCGTATTTCCTTTTATCATCCAAGTTGGGATAAGGTAATATATCAAAATTTTTTGACCATACCTAAAAAAATTCCATTTTCTTGTGGTATTAATTGTACTTCTAGGTTGTTTGGTTTATTGCTAACTCTATCGGCATACCAAACCGCTTTGCTAGCACTATACGCAAGCCACCACCCTAGCCAAATTTGAGAAAAATAATGTTTATCATCGTTGATTCTGGCTAATCCAGGTAAAGTAGATAACACATATAATGTCCCTCTTAAAAAAGGATTCTCCATTTGTTTGGCAGCATTAATCAGCGGGACAGCACCATAAAAGGCATGTCCACTGACTGCGCGATGTTGATTAAATAAGTCCCAGCGATGTTGCCCGCTTTGCGGTCTACCACTGCCCAGCAAATGCGTGAAAAGTACTTGCTCAGGGACACCCACTAATAGGGTGCGCAGCGAATGATTCGCCCATTCTCCAAGGGCAGTATTTGGGGAAGTTGTAAACCCTGCATGGGTGATCCAGAGTGTTGCAGCATAAAGGGGGACAGAAACGGGGTAGGAGGCTATTTTGCCATAATCATTCACCGTGCCTGATAACTTATTAGTGAAGTCATTTCGTAGGTGGTTTTGCCATAAAATTCTATATTCAGGATCAAAATCGGTATTGGCAAAATAACCGCCAACAGCAAACCCGATTGCGCGTTGTGAGATAAGCTCTATGCTATAAAAGTGGTGAAAATCGCAAATAAGGTGATCGCTAAACCGATAATTTCCCTGTTCGGCTTTGGAGATCTCAGGCCAAATGAGTAGAATAAGCACTAAGCTTGTTAGATTATATAACTTAAGTAAGTTAGTAAACATATGAACAAAAAACCCACCTGGATAAGTCTATTATTTCAAAAACGCATGCTACTCATATTGCTGCTTGGCTTTGTTTCAGGTCTCCCCTTGGGGTTAAGTGGTACCGCACTACAAGCATGGTATACCATGGATGGCGTTGATATCGTTACCATAGGGTTTTTAGCCCTGGTTGGGCAACCCTATGTTTATAAATTTATTTGGGCGCCCATGATGGATAAATGGCGTTTACCCTTTTTAGGGTTGCGTCGTGGTTGGATGCTCACAACGCAGATTGCCTTGATCTGTGTATTGTGTGCCATGGCGACATTAAGTCCTCAAAGCACGCCTTATCAATTAGCCTTTCTTGCCTTATGTTTAGCTTTTTTATCTGCCACACAAGATATTGCCATAGATGCTTATCGTACCGAACTCTTAAAACCCGATGAGCGTGGCATGGGAACAGCCATGGCGGTGAGTGGTTATCGCATTGCGATGCTCGTGTCTGGTGGTTTAACGCTGATTATTGCGGATTATGTGGGCTTTTCTTTCACCTATATCCTAATGGCAGCCTTAATGGGCATTGGCGTATTCGCTACCTTGTGGGCTAAAGAGCCGATGGCGCATAACGAAAGTTCGCCTTCATTTTTAAGCGCGTGCATAGAGCCCTTTAAAGAATTTTTAAGTCGAAAATCGGCTATCACAATTTTATTATTTGTCATTTTATATAAACTCGGCGATGCCTTTGCCAGCACCTTAACCACCACCTTTTTACTTAAAGGGGTAGGGTTTTCCTTAAAACAAGTAGGGTACATCAATAAAACCGGTGGGCTTATATCTACGTTATTTGGTGTTTTTGTTGGTGGTGTCATGATGATGCGTTTAGGTTTGTTTCGTTCTTTAATAATCTTTGGCATTATCCAAGCTTTAACGAATTTCTTATTCTTTGCCTTGGCTGTTTCTGGCCCTTCTATTGCTATGTTAATTACCACCGTCTGCTTAGAAAATTTTGGGGGCGGATTAGGTACGGCCGCCTTTATGGCCTTTGTGATGAGTTTATGTAACCCTCGATTTACAGCAACCCAATTTGCGTTGATCAGCGCATTGGCTGCGGTTGGTCGCGTTTTTGTTGGGCCTGCAGCGGGTTATATCGTCCAAGCCGTGGGTTGGGCGGAGTTCTATTTATGGACAGTGGTATTTGCACTGCCGGGCTTATTCTTGCTATTGATGCTACGGCCAACCATCAATCAATATGAAGCCAACAAGGAAGAAACGCTTCAAACAGCAATTGAAGAGGCTAAGGCAAGCGCCTAGTTTGGCTTTTGCGCGCCAAACGCTGACGTTTTTAACCAAGTATGGAAGGCATCTAAGGGTAATGGTTGGCTAAAATAGTAACCTTGACCTAAATCGCAGCTAAAATGTTTTAGCATTTTATAGGTGTTTTCATTAATAATGCCTTCAGCCACCACTTCCATGCCTAAACTATGTCCTAAGCGAATAGTGGATTGCACTATCTGTGCCACGCGCTCATCATGAATAATATCTTGGGTAAAGGATTTATCTAATTTAAGTTCTTGGGCAGATATTTTCTTTAAGTAACTTAAAGATGAATAGCCTGTGCCAAAGTCATCGATAGACAATTTAACACCTAGTTGCAGTAATCGGCGCGTTGCATCAATCGCAATTTGGGGCTCGCGCATAAAGGCACTTTCCGTTATCTCAAGCATCAAGAGGGCAGGGTTAATAGGGTGCTCTTTAATTAAGTGTGCAACATGGATGGGTAGTTTTTTATTCAAGAGATCTTTAACAGATAAATTAACCGAAATGCCTAAGTTAATGTGTTGCTGTTGCCATTGACTTAATTGAAGAACCGCTTTCTCTAATAACCAAAAGGTGAGTTTTTTTAAGTGGCCGGTTTCTTCGGCCAAGGGAATAAATTCTGACGGATCCATTTCCCCTTTAATAGGATGAAACCAACGGATCAATGCCTCAACTTGGGTAACCTGATTGTTTTTTAAGTTTACTTTAGGTTGGTAAAAGACTTGGCATTCATTTTGGGCTAAGCCTTCACGTAACTCACCCATGAGTGATATTTTATGGTGATGATGGGGATCTTTACTTATCTGATAATATTCGCATCTGTCAGCTGAATATCTGGCAGCATACAAGGCTAAATCTGCTTTTTGAATTAATTGCGCTGCATTTGTGCCATCATTTGGAAAAAAGCTTAAGCCAACTAAGACGTCTAGATCTATTTGTACCGTATACACACTAAAGGGGGTTGAGAAAACAGCCATAATTTTTTCAACAAAAGCATGATAATTTTTAGGGGTTAACGTTGGAACAAGCGCAATAAATACGTTACTCGCAAGCCGTGCCAAGACTTGCGCTTGTGGTAAATCGCTTTTAAGACGTTGCGCGACATGATTTAATAACCTATCCCCAATTTGATACCCTAAAGCTTGGTTGATTTGAGGAAAGCGATCTATCCCGATGGTGACGGTGGCAAAGGGCTCAATAGAATTTTTTTGCAAGTGTTGGGTAAGATATTCAAAAAAATATGTGCGGTTAGGTAATGCCGTAATAGGATCGTGTTTACTTTGAAAATTAAATGCCTTCGAAAGTTTGTTAAAGAAAAGCACCGTGCTCATGGTTAAAAAAGTAACCATCAGTACGGTGCTAATAATAAGAAAATGAAGGGTAAAGTGATCCCAATAAAAATAAAGGGCAACAGTGTATACAATTTGAATAAGTGAAATAAAAAGAGCGTAGCAAAGAATTGCTTTTTTAGAATAGGTCAGATGCAAAGCCTTTTCCATATTTTCTCTTTTTATCTATTATTCTGGAATACCACCTTTGGTTAATTTAGCGGGATCTAATAGCCGGGTTAATTCAGCTTCAGAAAGCTGCGTTAACTCTTTGGCAACCGCCATTAAGGGTAATCCCTTTTCATATGCCGTTTTAGCTATTTTGGCACCCAATTCATAACCGATAACCGTATTGAGTGCGGTTACCAAAATAGGGTTTTTGGCCAATTGTTCATCAATGCGGGATTTGTTAACGGTAAAGCCCGCAATGGCTTTTTCTGCTAATTCTTGGGCGGCATTACTTAATAAATGGATACTTTGCAAAATGTTATAGGCAATAACGGGAAGCATCACATTTAATTGAAAATTGCCGGACTGTCCGCCAATGGTAATGGTGACATCATTACCAATAACTTGCGCGCAGATCATGCATACCGCTTCAGGAATAACCGGATTAACCTTCCCCGGCATAATCGAGCTACCTGGTTGTAAGGTGGGTAAGGCAATTTCGCCAAGACCTGCAAGTGGACCACTATTCATCCAACGCAAATCGTTGGCAATTTTCATTAAGGCTACCGCCAGTGTTTTTAAATGCCCTGAGAAGGCAACAACGGTGTCTTGACTACTCATACTGGCGAAGCGGTTCTCGCTCACGGTGAATTTAATATTCACTTTTTGGCCAAGGATGGTTGCTAAACGATGCCCAAATTCAGCATGTGCATTAATGCCGGTCCCAACTGCGGTTCCCCCAATCGCCAGCGCTTGTAGTGTGGGCAGGGCTTTTTCAATGTTTTCTTTACAAGCTTTTATTTGAGCAGCCCACCCGCCAATTTCTTGTCCCATCGTAATGGGCATAGCATCCATTAAATGGGTACGGCCAGTTTTAGTGATATTCGCTAGTTCTTTAGCGCGACGTGTTAATTCACTATGCAAATGGGTTAAGGCGGGAATTAATTGAGTATGTGCTGCAATACTGGCAGAAACATGAATAGCAGTGGGGATAACATCATTACTACTTTGACTCATGTTAACATCATCATTGGGATGAATGTCTATTCCCGACTCATTTTTAGCAAGGTGTGAAATCACCTCATTGGCATTCATATTAGAGCTAGTGCCAGAGCCTGTTTGAAAGATATCGATGGGGAATTCTTTATCATAAGCGCCGTTGGCAACCATATTGGCTGCTTTAAAAATAGCCTTTGCTTTTTGCTCATTTAGCAGGCCTAAGTCCTGATTGGCTTTTGCGGCGCAGGCTTTAATTAAACAAATAGCCTGAATCATGCCACGCGGCATCACAAGGCCACTTGAAGCAAAATTGTTAATAGCACGCTGTGTTTGAGCGCCCCAGAGTGCCTCAGTAGGCACCTGCATTTCTCCCATGGAGTCTTTAACAACGCGGTGAGTGTTGCTCATGCTGCACCTGCTTGTTTGGTTAATTGGCGAAGAACATAATGCAAGATCCCACCGTGTTGATAATATTCAAACTCTTTGGGGGTGTCTATCCGCACCATGGCTTTGATTTGTCTTTCATTACCACTATCGTCTTTCACTAAAACGGTAATAGGTTGGCCAGGTTTGAGCGATTGCACTGAAATAGAATAGGATTCTCTACCCGTGAGATTTAAAGTTTGTGGGTTTTCGCCAGGTAGAAATTCAAGCGGAAGTACGCCCATGCCAATTAAATTAGAGCGATGGATGCGCTCATAACTTTCTGCGATAACGGCTTTTACACCCAATAAATTAGTGCCCTTAGCGGCCCAATCGCGTGAGGAGCCTGAACCATACTCTTTGCCAGCAAGAATAACTAAAGGCGTATTTTCCTTTTTGTATTTCATGGCAGCATCATAAATGGACATGACTTCATTCGTGGGTTGATAAGCAGTCCAGCCACCTTCAGTTTCGGGTGCTAATTGGTTACGTAAGCGGATGTTGGCAAAGGTGCCTCGGATCATGACTTCATGATTGCCGCGTCTTGAGCCATAAGAGTTAAAGTCTTTCACACTCACGCCAAGGCTTTGCAAATATTGACCGGCAGGAGAATCCGGTTTAATAGAGCCTGCAGGGGAAATATGATCGGTGGTAACCGAATCGCCTAATTTTGCCAATACGCGCGCGTTGATAATATCTTTCAGCGGGGGCACTTCATGTTGCATATTTTCAAAATAAGGTGGATTTTTAACGTAGGTAGAGTCATTTTCCCACACGTATAGCTCTGAATTTGGCGCAGGTAGGCTTCGCCATTGTTCATCACCGGCAAACACACTCGCATAGCGAGAAGAAAACATTTTTGGTTCAATGGCGCTATTAATGACCTCATAAATTTCTTTTTGTGAAGGCCAGAGATCTTTCATGAAAACATCATTGCCTTTTTTGTCTTTGCCTAACGGTTCGTTGTATAAGTCGATATTCATGGTGCCTGCAAGCGCATAAATGACAACCAAGGGCGGGGACGCTAAAAAGGCATGTCGTACTTCAGGGTGAATGCGGCCTTCAAAGTTTCGATTGCCAGAGAGCACAGCGCTAACAGCGAGGTTCCCTTCTTTAATTTCTTTGCTGACTTGATCGGGTAATGGGCCAGAGTTACCAATGCAGGTTGTGCAACCATAACCCACTAAATCAAAACCAATTGCATCCAGGTGCTCCATGAGATTGGCGCGTTGTAAATAGTCGGTGACCACTTGCGAGCCTGGGGCAAGACTGGTTTTTACCCACGGTTTTGGTTTTAAGCCGCGTTCATTAGCCGCTTTTGCGATTAATCCTGCGGCCACCATCACGGCAGGGTTAGAGGTGTTCGTACAACTCGTTATGGCGGCAATCACAACAGCGCCATGATGCAACTTATGATTTCCTTCCTCAGGTTTAGGTACGGGGGCTTTTGATTTTTCGATATGGGCACCTTCGTTTAAACTGCGCTCCATATCTTTTCTAATTTCCCCATTGCCATTTTTCTTCGCGCCATCCAGTAAGGCGTCGAGGGTTTCTTGATAAGCTTTTTTGGCTACGCGTAAATTAATTCTATCCTGTGGGCGTTTAGGTCCAGCAATACAAGGGGTGATCTCGGCAAGATCTAACGTGAGAATTTCACTATAGTCCGCTTTGGGTGCGCCCTTTTCGCGGAATAAACCTTGGGCTTTGGCATAGGCTTTAATTAAATGACGTTGTTCTTCACTGCGACCAGAGAGCGCAAGGTAATTGAGGGTTTCCTCATCGATAGGGAAAATGCCGCAGGTAGCGCCATATTCAGGTGCCATATTGCCGATAGTAGCCCTGTCGGCTAAAGTTAAGGACTCAAGACCATCGCCAAAAAATTCTACAAATTTACCTACCACGCCTTTTTTACGTAAGATCTCAGTGACCGTGAGTACGAGATCGGTACCCGTTGCCCCTTCTGGGAGCTGGCCTTTAATTTCAAAACCAACCACTTGAGGAATGAGCATGGTAACGGGCTGACCCAACATAGCGGCTTCTGCTTCAATACCACCGACGCCCCACCCGAGTACGCCTAAGCCATTAATCATGGTGGTATGCGAATCGGTTCCAAGGAGGGTATCTGGAAATGCTTGCATTTTGTCATTGCGTTTTTCGCCAAAAACAACCCGCGCTAAATATTCAAGATTAACTTGGTGGACAATACCGGTACCGGGCGGTACCACTTTAAA
>CAZHSJ010000063.1:0-13673 GCA_964535225.1 Uncultured Candidatus Berkiella sp.
TTTTCAAAATCTCGTGCAAAACTTTATGGGCAGGAATAGGATAATTCTTTTCGGCTCCTTTTGGGGAAAATGGCCATGGACGGCCATTTTAGTCAAAGCGGGAAAGGAAACCTCTTTGACGACCCAAAAGTAGGCGTAGGGTGTGCAAAGTGAAACGTGCACACCATCAGATTGTGGGCACGCTTAACGCTTTGCCCACCCTACGTACTTTATGCGCGATATCCAGTCTTACTTGAGTTTTTATTTTCCTGGATACCGCGCATAAAGCGCGGTACGTAGGCATTCCCTTTCGGCATAAATTCAAAATGGGAAGAGTAATTATAGTTTCTCTGCGGCATCACATAGTTCAATAACAGCATCAATCGAAACCTGCAGATTCTTGCGCTCTTCATCCGTAATGGCAACTTCATATACCGCTTCTACGCCCTTGGCGCCTATTTTTGCAGGCACACCCACAAAGAGATCGCGATTAATACCATATTGGCCTGTTTTTAATTTGGCCGCACAAGGCACAATGCGTTTTTTATCTAAAAGGTAAGATTCTGCCATGGTAATGGCCGCACTAGCAGGGGCATAAAAAGCAGAGCCTGTTTTTAAAAGGGCCACAATTTCACCGCCCCCATTACGGGTACGCTTTACAATCTCATCTAATTTACCTTGAGAAAGTTTATTCTCTTTCACAAGCGTTGTTAAGCTTACCCCTGCCACATTACTCATGCCAACTAAAGGTACCATCGAATCGCCATGGCCACCTAACACATAGGCTTGTACGTCTTGTACTGATACATTTAATTCTGCAGCTAAAAATGATCTAAACCGTGCTGAATCTAACACGCCCGCCATGCCCACAATCATATTATCTTTAACGCCACAAGCATCTTGTAATACTTTCACCATCACATCCAAGGGATTGGTCACGCAGATCACAAACGCATTAGGGCAATACTGTTTAATCCCCGCACCCACGTCTTTCATGACTTTGGTGTTAATGGCTAAGAGATCATCTCGGCTCATCCCTGGCTTTCTGGGCACACCCGCCGTGACAATCACCACATCGGCACCGGCAATATCCTTATACTCATTTGTGCCTGTGACGGTGGCATCAAAACCTTCAATAGGCCCGCATTGCGATAAATCTAAGGCCTTACCTTGAGGTACCCCTTCAACCACATCAAACAGCACCACATCGCCCAGTTTTTTCACAAGCGCTAGATGCGCTAAGGTGCCACCAATGTTTCCCGCCCCAATCAGGGCTATTTTTTTGCGTTGCATGTTATTCTCCTTTTAAGATTTTAAACTAATTCCGTTTCTTTGATTTTTGGTTTGGATGCGCGCAGTTTTTCTGTCATGGGCTCAATCGGTGTTAATGGATAGTGCGCAGGATAAGCCCCCTTAGCAACCCCCGTTTCAATGGCTGCTTTAGCAACTTGCGCAGAGACTAAAGGTAACAATCTGGGATCAGTCGGTTTAGGGATAATGTATTGTGGGCCAAAGCTAAGCTTTTCGCATTCATACCCTTTAAGCACAATTTCTGGCACCGGCTCTTTGGCCAAATCGCGAATGGCAAAGGCCGCCGCTAACATCATTTCTTGATTAATACGGCTGGCCCTCACATCGAGCGCCCCTCTGAAAATATAAGGAAAGCACAACACATTGTTCACTTGATTCGGAAAGTCACTGCGGCCCGTTGCTAAAATTAAATCGTCACGTACACTTACCGCAAGAATAGGATCAATTTCAGGATCAGGGTTAGACAAAGCAAACACAATTGGCTTTTTCGCCATAGATTGTAACATACGTGCGGTTAACACATTCGGCCCAGAAACGCCTATAAACACATCTGCGCCAACAATGGCTTCTTCTAAGGTACGTTTATCTGTCTCACAAGCAAGGGCAAATTTGTGTGTATTGAGATCGGTGCGCCCTGTATGTATAACGCCCTGCTTATCAATCATCATGAGTTGATCGCGTCTTAAGCCTAAGGCCATTAATAAACGCATGGAGGCAATCCCCGCCGCGCCCGCACCAACACAAACCACTTGAATGTCTTCTAAAGATTTTTGTTGCAGCTCAATGGCATTGAGCAACCCTGCCACAATAATAATCGCGGTACCATGTTGATCATCATGAAAAACTGGAATATCAAGGCGCTCAATCAATGCCTGCTCTATCTCAAAGCACTGAGGGCCTTTAATATCTTCTAGGTTAATTCCCCCAAAGGTGGGTGCGATACTGGCAACGGTGTTGATAAAGTCTTGGGGATCGGGTGCATCAACTTCAATATCAAACACATCAATATTGGAAAAGCGTTTAAATAAAACCGCTTTACCCTCCATCACGGGTTTTGCCGCCAAGGGGCCCACATCCCCTAAACCTAATACGGCTGTGCCATTGGTAATCACCCCAACCAAATTTGATTTAAGCGTGTACTGGTACGCCTCATCGGGGTTTGCCTTAATCGCCCTTACCGGCTCTGCCACCCCTGGGGTATAGGCCAGTGCTAAATCCTTTTGTGTTTCTGTTGGCTTAGTTAAATTAATGCAGAGTTTTC
Organism: Uncultured Candidatus Berkiella sp.; assembly: GCA_964535225.1. Taxonomy (GTDB): domain Bacteria; phylum Pseudomonadota; class Gammaproteobacteria; order Berkiellales; family Berkiellaceae; genus Berkiella. The sequence goes on from CAZHSJ010000063.1 coordinate 2,552, forward strand.
CAGGAACAGGGAAAGCATGATAGTGCAAAGCTGCTTTCTTTAAATTGTTTGTCATAATTCTCACTTAAATTTTAATACACTGCCCCAAAGGCAGCGATTACTGAACAGAACATCAAAATATCACAACAGAAAAAAAAGGGCGCCATGCGCCCTTTTAGAATGAAGACAATAAAAAGCACCTTACTTTTTATCTTCGGCTTGCTTTGACTTGTATGAGCCATAGCGCTCCATAAACTTCTCAATACGGCCCGCTGTATCAACAACCTTGTGCTTACCGGTATAGAACGGGTGGCAGGCATTGCAAACGTCCACGCGAATTGTGTCTGACTTGTAGGTTGAACGGGTTTCAAAGGTATTACCACAGCTGCAAACCACTGTTTTTTCGTTATATGTAGGATGAATATCGGCTTTCATTTTTTACCTTTACTTTTATCAATGTCTAGGATCGCTACACTCAACTTTCCTAATAAGTGCACCATACCTTTAAATTTGAGGCGCTCATCATAGCTGACCTACTCTCTTTCGGCAAGGTCGTAACCTATTGGATTTTTAAGGCATCCTACAATTATGTAAGTTTTATAAACAAATATTCAAGTGGGGAGGGGGGTAAATGACGTAACTGCACTGGTAAGGGGCGCCTGCCCTTCACCGGCAGGCAACTAAAATTTATCCCAATTTTCAGGCTCACCTTCTTCCCATTCGTGGACCACATCATCTGGGATCTCGATGTTCCTTGACTGATCCCATTTCAAATTACCTGTTTCTTGCTTTTTAATATCCGAAATCGCGTCTTCAAGGCGTTTATAGCAACCGATGGAATCATCGTCCATCCCTAAATAGTATTGATGTGTATCCTCGGATTCCACAATCCAAAAAGTGCCTAATTTAGTTTTGTGATGCCACATAGGATCTCCTTGCGCTTTTGAGCCTTTCTCTTGTTGTTTCGACATAAGTCTTCCTTGAAAAGTTGCATCGACGACGGGGATCCCCACCAATGCAAAACCTAGCATTAACAGCAAATCGGGTTCGGGGGTCATAAATAGGTCCCTTTGTGCCTTAATTCAAAGTGCAAAACGCCCTGTGCAAACAGCGGGTGAGTTGCAACAACCCAAAAAGAAGCACATAAAACCACTAAAACAACTATCCCCAGGTGCGAACGTTTCATTGTAAACATCCTTGTTTTTGTTGCTGCCTATCTCTCTTAAAGCAAGCACAATGCCAACTTTGCCAACACCTTCTTATACCTTTGAAATGTACTGAATTATTTAGAAAAAAAATCATCGCGGCGCGTTGAAATTAAAACGTGCTTTTACTAAACCAGTGTTGGCATTTGATAACTGTAAAGGGCATTGACGAAATGCGCTTCTTAAAAACTTGCCAACGTGTAAGCTATTATCCCTACCTGTATGGCGAAGATAGCTAAGGGTTGCTTTAGTTAAAGCGGCCTTAAAACCTGTTATGATAAGAAGACCGATGGTATGGAATGGCCTATGAAAAATATAGTTTTAATTCTAACATACTTCTTGATATGTTCGCCTGGCGCCGCTTTAGCGGATAACGCACCAGCCCCTGGTAATAAAAAGGCTTGGGCGCTTAATATTACGCAAACCTTACCCGGGCTTTTGTGCGATTCTAAAAAATATTTTGTTACTTGCTTTAGCGTTACCCAAGCAGAGTGTACTGAATTTACCGAATTGTTGGTAAAAGCTTGCTTGAGTAATGTACAGCTTGCCTTGCCACAGGACATTGATAGCAATCAAGGTGAATACTGGGGTAAAGTCATTGGTAAATGTAGTTATGATTTGTATGAAAAATTTATGCAAAACAAAAAACTGCCCAAACCCGGTTGTGATGACTTTCACAAACCAAAGGATGATTTACCTCAATCCTCACAGGACACGCCATGAGCCAAACGTTTGAAGTTATTACTTTAGCCATTGTGCAAGGGTTGACTGAGTTTCTTCCTATCTCAAGTTCAGCGCACTTAATTTTGGTTCCTTTGTTAACCGGTTGGCCCGATCAGGGGATTGCTTTTGATGTGGCAGTGCATGTGGGCACCCTCATTGCGGTTTGTGCTTATTTTCGCAAAGAAATAGCGCGATTACTGTTTGGCTTTTGGCGCTCTCTTGTGGGCAGGCCTTCCCGCGTTTATAGCCTCTTGGCCTGGCAATTGATCATTGCCTCCATTCCTATTGCGTTGATTGGCTTTTTATTTCATGACTTTATTGCAACAACTTTGCGCTCTCCGTTAGTTATCGCTTGTTCAACAATAGGTTTTGGCATATTGCTGCTGGCAAGTGACACTTTACGTGTGCATCGTAAAAAATTTTCTCAACTTAAGTGGAGGGATGCCCTTATTATCGGTTTAGCACAAACCTTAGCCTTAATTCCGGGAACTTCCCGTTCTGGCATTACCTTAACAGCAGGGTTATCTTTAGGATTTAATCGCAAATGTGCTGCCAAATTTTCCTTTTTACTCTCCATTCCCGTTATTCTTTTGGCGGGCACGTATGAAGGTATAAAAATTATTCGTTCACCCGATATGGTTAATTGGATGCTGCTTTTTATAGGAATAGGCTTTGCTGCAATAAGCGCCTATGGGTGCATTCACTTATTCTTCCGCTTAATTCGTAAACTTGGCATGCTACCTTTCGTCTGTTATCGCTTATTATTAGGCACCTTTTTACTCCTCATGTTTTGGTAAGCCTTGACTTTGTAAGCCAATCTCTTAAAATCCTCTTTTCTAAATCTGGGGTGCTGCACGGCGGCTGAGAAAATACCCATAGACCTGAACTAGGTAATGCTAGCGGAGGAAGAATGAATTGGCTGGATCCCATAGGCGCAGGCCTATCTCTTATTTGTACCTACTATTTTGCGCAAGCAAGGCGCATTGCCTGGTTTATTGGCATTGCCGCTGTTTTATTAAATTCCATTTTGTATTGGCAAAAAGGGATCTATGGCTCTGTGCTATTAGAATGTATTTATTTTCTGACCATGATTTACGGATTATTTTCTTGGTCAAAAAAACGTAAAACACTGTCATACGGAGATATTCGCTTTTTAAGTTGGCAGCACTTAGTTCCTTTAGCGCTTATTGTATTTATAGGCACCTTGTTATTATCTGGCATGTTACGTTACTTTGGATCTGATATTCCTTATTGGGATGCCCTAACAACCACGTTGGCGTTAATAGCACAAGCGTTGCTTTGCTTAAAATATATTCATTGTTGGATATTATGGTTTATTGTAGATGCCATGATGGCAGCCATGCAGTTTTACAAAGGGATCCCTTTTCATAGCGCTATACACTGGCTTTATTTGATATTTGCTGTGTTGGGGTATATTCGTTGGCACAACATTGTAAAGGCCCAAGCGCTTAATTTAGTGCGTGGTTTTGCCTGAATAAATGTGATGAATTTTAGCAATATCGCCACGTTTTTCTTGAATAAAGGTGGTGGCTTCTTCAAACGGCATGGGTTTTGCGAACAGATAACCTTGCAAGTATTCACAGCCTAAGGCCGCTAAATAATTAGCTTGCTCTTGGGTTTCAACACCTTCAGCAAGGGTTGTCATATGCAAGCGTTTTGCTAAATCAACAATGGTAGCAATAATAGATTTATGCCTTTCATTATCCTGCAAACTCAACGCTTGTACGAATGATCTATCAATTTTAATAATATCGATAGGTAAATCTTTTAAATAACTTAAGCAAGAATAACCCGTGCCAAAATCATCCATCGCTATTTGAAAGCCCATCTGCTTCAGGTGAAGTAACTTGGTAATAATACCTTTGGCATCGTGAGCAAAAATGGATTCGGTGATTTCAAATTGTATACGATGGGGATCTATGTCATATTTATCCATGCATTGCGCGATATCGTCTAGGAAATCATCACGCTGTAGCTCATAAACAGAAAAATTTACACTTAGCGAAAAGTTGGTTAGCCCTAGTTCTTTCCACGCCATATAACATTCGCATGTTTTATGTAGCACCCACTGCCCAATATTGCCGATAAAGCCCATTTCTTCTGCTATTGGAATAAATACCGCAGGTGAAATTAAACCTAATTCAGGATGTTGCCAACGTACTAACGATTCAAAGCCCATCAGGCCACCTGTTGAGGCTGAAATTTGCGGGTGAAAATATAAATCAAGTTGATCACTTTGAATGGCAAAGCGTAATTCATTTGCTAAGCGCATCATCTTTTCTGCTTCAACATTGAGATCTGATTTATAATATTGATAGTGATTTTTACCCCGCTTTTTAACCAAACTCATCGCAAAATCTGCGTATTGCACTAGTTTTAGCGCATCGCTACTATCGTTGGGATACAGGGCAATACCAATGCTTGCTGTAATATAGTATTTTTGATTATTCAATTCGATGGGGGGCAGCAGGGCACGATTAATTTTAGAGGCAACCTTAGCAACATCATTAGGATGCCCCACATGTGTGAGCAACACCATAAATTCATCACCACCCACACGCGCTAAAATATCGGTTTCTCTAATAACTGCTTGAATTCTATCTACGACTTTTAGTAAGACTTCATCGCCGCATAAATGCCCTAACGCATCGTTGATTACTTTAAAAGCATCTAGATCGATAAATAAAACTGCACATTTTTTCTGGTAGCGTTTACAGTAGGCAATGACGTGTTCTAAACGATGAATAAATGCCTTACGATTAAACAACCCCGTCAGATCATCTTGAATTGACATACTTCTTATTTCATCATTCAGCTGTTTTGTTTCAGAGATATCTTTAAAGCTTAAGACATAGCCCTCTAAATGAAGTAATTCATTAAAAACCGGGATAAGGCTTGCTTCAACCAAAGATGAATTGCCGTTTTTTGAAAGGGAAAGCATATATTGGCCAACGACCGTTACTTGATTCGTTGAGCGCACGTTTGCCATGCCTTTACTTAGGGAATCCATAAATGAAACGTCAATCTGGGATGCATACTCATCAAGCGTAAGGCCCATGAGTTGCTCTAACGGTTTTTTTAAATAAAGTGAGGCAGACACATTCGCAAAGGTAATTACGCCCTTTAAGTTAAGGCCTACAATACCATCTGTCACCACCGACAGTACAGCCTCTGTATTCTTTTTTAGGCGCGTATTTTCACGAAACGATATTTCATCATGAATATTACGCTCTATGGTAAAGGGTATTCGTTGTAAATACTGTCCTTGTGCGTCTTTCACAATAAAATCTTTTGCGCCAAGTCTGAAGATTTGCATTCCCATCTGTTCATCATTTTTATCCGCAACAACAATCGTAGGAATGGCTCTGGCGCTGAGATTGTTAAGTGCTTCTAATAAACTCAAAGCATCTCCATCCTCAACCCTAAAAGCCATGATAATAATATCGATTTTTCTTTCGAGTATTAATTTAATTGCTTCTTTGATAGAACTAACTTGAAGTTTTTCATGCGACAAAGCAACATTATTGACACAATCGCAAATAGCTGTATCATTTTTTGCATTTTCTATGACAAGAATCGTTATTTGGAGTTGTCCTATCATGCGTTTTGTTTTGTTACTCCGCTGTCCGTATATATGTTACAATTTAATATATACCCGTTGAAAATTGTTACTATAAGTACTTATAAGTGTTTATTACAACAGTTATTCAAAAGCCCTTAGTACTAATAAATAATCATCGTCTATAAAGAAGAGTATATGAAATCATTTACCGATCAAACTCCCAGCCATTTTGAACATTCTGGCGTATTTTCTCAATTTTTTTCTTCACGATCGGTTGACCTACATCTGAAACATGACGAATCTTCTAACATGCTTGCCATTATTGCCATTCACTCAACCCGGTTGGGGCCTGCCTTGGGCGGTTGCCGATTTCGCCCTTACCCTAGTATTGAGCATGCCATCATCGATGCCATTCGACTTAGCGCTGGCATGAGCTATAAGGCAGCTATTAGTAATCTTCCTTTTGGCGGCGGGAAAGCCGTTATCATTCACACGCCCGATGTAGCGCAAAGAACGCAGCTCTTTCGTAGTTTTGGCCACTTTGTGCAGGAGCTGGGCGGGCGGTATATCACCGCCGAAGATAGTGGTACGGGTGTTGAAGATATGGACATTATCAGAACGGTGACACCTTATGTCACGGGCAATAGTAGCCAATTATTTACCATTAAAGATCCCTCCTCGTTAACCGCATTGGGGGTAAGACGGGGTATCGAAGCTGCCGTTAAGCACCAATTTAATCGCTCTTTAGAAGGGATACAGGTGGCAATCTTGGGTGTTGGCCATGTGGGTTATCATTTAGCAAAAGAGTTACACCAACATGGCGCCAAACTCACTATTTCCGATATTAAACCAGAAACTACCGAACGTTGCGCAGATGAATTTCATGCTATCCCCGTTCCACCGGATGAGTTGCTGAACCATGAAATGGACGTTTACGCACCCTGCGCTTTAAGCGATGCGGTTAGTTTTGACAATATCGATAGGATTAAAGCCAAAATTATCGCAGGGAGTGCTAACAATCAATTAGAATCTCCCATTCTTGCACAAAAACTAAAGGAGAAGGGCATTTTATATGCACCAGATTATGTGATTAACGCCGGCGGCCTTATTCATGTGGGTGCGCAGTATAATAATCAAACAGAACAAACAGCTAAAGAAAATATCGAGAATATCTATAATACGCTCTTGATGATTTTTGAAAGGGCAAGCAAAGAGAATGTCTCCCCCTTGGATATTGCCAATCAATTGGCCGAGCAGCGGCTTTATTTTTCGAATTAAGTTTTAGGGTTTCTAGTTCCCAATCTCCTGCCCCTAGAATTGTATATTCCCGTATAGGATTTTCTTTTACTTTTCTTATTAGTATTACATATATATTATTGGATTATGAAACCTACAAAATTAATATCTAAGCGGTTAAATTTGCGTCGCGCACATAATGGTGATGCCGATCATCTGTTCCGTTATACAAGTGACTTGGAATGTTCAAAATTTCTGACCCGAGCACCTCATGTATGTATTGATCAAACCAAGAAATTTTTGGATAAATGGTGTGACCTTCCATGGGACGAAGAGAGTAACAATTTTTCTTGGGTTGTCTCCTTAGCCTCAAATGATGAAGCAATTGGGATATTTCTTTCAAAGATTGAAGATCACCAAGCAGAGGTTCATTTTGGAATACGTCGAGAATATTGGCATCAAGGTTATGCTACAGAAGTACTTAAAATAGGCACTGACTGGTTGTTATCCAACGAATCAATACAACGAATTTGGACAGTGTGTGATTTAGAGAATACGGGCTCTTTTAAGGCTTTAGAGAAGTCCGGTTTCATGCGTGAGGGAGTACTTAAAAATAGATTGGTAATACCTGCTTTTGGTGCCCAAGCGCGCGATTGTTATTTATACACTCGCTTGAAGAATGAGAACATTTATTTTATGCCATGAATAATCAACTTCTATTATGAATGATTGCCAACTTTGATGCAGAGTAATTTATCACCTAATAGATAGATCCTATGATTGTCTAGGTATCGAATAAATCTATGAATTTGGAATCATGTGATCACTATGAAGGCAATAATAACGATATATTTCCTGCCTAGCCAAGCAGGAGTTAAATTCCAATGTAAAACCAGATAAGCTGCATTCTTACCCAATGATATAATTTATGCTCTAACGAAGAGCATGTCGAGAACCCACTAAGCCCCTGATTTAATGATACTCCTGACATATCTCAATATATGCAAAAAGTTGTTATTTGGACATATAAGCCACCTCAATATACTGATGATCACCCCTACTGGTTGAGACTTGATCAACGATTTCCCCTCCCAATTTTTCATAAAATTTACGGCTAGAATTATTATCTTTGAACGTCCAAAGAATTAAAGTTAAAATGGCAATATCAGAAATGCTATCTCCAATCATAGATAGCCATCCAGATAATAACAAGTTGTTACCTGGCTTATGTAAGGGCAAAGATTCTAAATATCTTATCAATTTATGACCTCAATAACTCAAAATAACGTCCAATAATTGTCAGGCGTAATGAGGGTACCTTTAATTCCTAATTCCTGCTCAGCAGATTTTAAGGCCCTTTCCTCTCGTGCTAATGTTTCTTTGGAACTCACATCCCAAGCGACTTGGTACAAATATGAACTACTCCCTCTGCGTTTTATTTTTAATAGCGCTAATTTATTCGGTAGCTGCCTTGGAAGTAACCTACCGGTGAGCTTGTCTAGATCCTCACTAAGGCCCTGATTTATTGTTGCTCCATCTTTATTTGAATGAAGCTAATATGCCAAACACTACCCTTGAAAATGTACGCGTTGAACTAGATCGTTGGCGAGGAACTAGAGAAAAGTCGGGTCGCATACCCAATCGTATTTGGTTGCAAGCTGTTGGACTTTTAAATGAGCATTCCATGTCTGAGATTTGTCGTGTTCTTCGCCTAAGCCATACTCAGCTTAAGAATAAGAGCAAGCAACATGATCCATTTACGGTTAAAAGCGATACACCTTTTTATGAGGTCGCTATGCCCTCAATCAAACATCAGCAAACAGATATTAGGTTAGGTGCATCTATTGAGATTAAAAGACCGGATGGTACTCTCGTTATTATTAAACACCTCAGTGATCCTGTCATCATGAGCCTGATTTCATCTTTTGTAAGGAGTCTTTGATGCTTCAATTAACAGCTGGACAACGTATTCTTCTAGCATTGGGGCCTGCTGATTTCAGGAAAGGGATAGATTCTCTTGCGGCAAGCTGCAAGGCAAAGCTTGATGAGGATCCCTTTTCTGGCACTGTGTTTGCGTTCACAAATCGTAAACGGACTGCCGTTAAAGTTTTGGTTTTTGATGGCAATGGGTTTTGGCTCATTATGAAGCGTTTTAGCAAAGGCAAACTGAGTTGGTGGCCAGCCGATAAAGGCGAAACACTTAAAGTACGCGCTGAGGCGCTTCAGATATTACTGATTCAAGGTGATCCAAGATTTATAAATACACCAACACCATGGCGCTACGTTAATCAAGATCATGTTCATCAAGCCTTAGTACAAGCGACTGCTTGAGGTGATATTTGGTTAGCATAAGTCCATGGTAACCATTTGGATGGCTCTTTAAAAATTTGACTTTTATTAGCTTGCAAAGTTGTGAGGAAATCAACTGGGTTGACTTCGTTCGCTTGGCAAGCTTGGATAATGGATACCATCATGCTTCCTATAAAAGCGCCATGTTCTGTTTTATAGAACATGGCACTTTTCCTTATCCGGATAGGAACTTTCAAAGATGCTTCTGATATATTGTTATCTAACGGCGCCCATTCAATTTTAAGGAATTGGGTTAAGGGACCCCAGTGCTTTAACATATATTGTATGGCTTTACCCAGTGAGTTGTTCTCTTCCACAAGATTGTCTTCAAGTTGCTTTTTAAGCCAGGTTTTGAGCCTGCTCATCACAGGCCCACTATGGGTTTGGTGATATGTTAAACGTTCAACATCATACATTTTACTATCCTTGGTGTAGGCATCATGACGATAGATAATCCCTAACTGTTCAATCACATGCGAACACTCTTCAGGGAAAAATGGTTCAATTTCCACAAATTTACGTCTTGCGTGGGCGATGCAGTTCATTAAGATTACATCATGCTCTTTAGGCACGTTTCGACTAAGCGCATCACACATGTAGTTGATTGGTGAAAGTTGCTTATGACGCAGATTAAGCAATCTTGTCATGTTCTCACCTGCATGCTTTGTACTACTGTAGTTCAGGTGAATGATGTGGTCTTGATAATACGAGATGATGCCTGTAGTAAAGGTGCCTTTTCTTGTTTTGGGATTTTTAGTATGTTTGTTTGCACTAATGTTATCTAAAATCTTAACATTTGTATCATCAGCATGAACAAGGCGTCCTTGAGCCGCTAAATATTCAAGGGTGTAGAATATTGGATAGATATCATTGGCAACTTGTTCAATTAAGTCCCATTGTGTGGAATCTGGTAATGGGATACCAAGCAATTTTTGATAGGCTTCGATGCGATATAAAGGCATTCCCATAAAGTATTTCATTAAACAAAGCTGTGCTTTAAAGGCATAATCATATTTATCTTCACTGACTGATGCTGGCAAGCTGGCAGAAACATAATGACCACAAAGGTTGCATCTAAGCTTCTCGATCTGATAATGAGTGGCTTTTGCAAAACCTTGGCCGCTGATTTTGATAACTGTTCCTGGAGTGGCATTCCAAAGTCTTCCCCCACATGCTGTAGGACAAAGATCACCCGCTTGAAATTGAGAGTGCTTTATGGTCACTCTTTCGTTATTGAGATACCGCTGATGGATTAATCTGCCATTATTGGTTTTGTTTGACTCTATATCTTGATCTGCATGGATGCCACTATTTTCCTCATGAGAGGGGTCAGCGTTACTTTTCGTTTTGGCGTTATTTGGATTGTATTTTCTTGTTTTAAGTTTGCTTTTACTCTGAGGCTCACCAAAGATAATCGTCTTCAAACGATTGATGCTGATTTTCTTTTCTAAAAGCTGTTGTTGAAGCCAACCATTAAAATCGATGAGTCCTTTTATCAACGTTTTATCTTCATTGTTAAGATTAGATTCATTGATACTAAACTTTAAAGCTTGTACCTGATCATAGGTTAGATCAACTTTTTGTGGCAACATCTAAACACCTTAAATTGCAGATGCAAATGATAAGGCTGTTTTAAGGTCGTTTGTAGGATCCAAAAGCTACTTAGGATGTGATCCAATCGCTATAGCTGTGCAGATACACTTCTTTAGGGCAGATGGGTGAATATGCTCGTTATTGTCGGAGGTTTACAAAAATACCACATATATATTCGTTCAAATATTATAAGTTATTAACAATGTCAGAATTCTTAATGGGGAAATTGAAATGCCACATGAAAAACAGGTAGCGATTATAAAATCATTACTCACGATGAAATCTCAAATTCAGCATGATCGTAAACTATTATTTGGCTTTTCGTTTTTTATGATTACTCTATTATTTGCTAGCAACATCCACACAGCACTCAGTGAAAATAGAAATACGTAGGGGTCTGCCCCTGATAGATCCCCATAACTTTTAGGCACTTTGAACTTCTTCTAGATACCGA
>CAZHSJ010000064.1:0-13582 GCA_964535225.1 Uncultured Candidatus Berkiella sp.
GGCCTATACGAAATCATTATGTTATGCAGTGCAACACCATCAAGCCCATGTGTTTGCCGTGATGGCAGAGCATGCACTTCAGCCGCCTTTGCTAGGATTTGCGTGGGATGGTTTAGGGTTGGGAGAAGATAATGCCTTTTGGGGAGGCGAAGCCTTTCTTGTTGAGGACTCAAGCATAAAACATGTAGCTACGTTATTACCCTTTACTTTGCCGGGTAAAGAAAGGGCCATTCGTGATCCCTATAGAATCGTATTAAGTTTATTAAATATACGCTATGGGAAGGATTTAAAAGTAAAGGAAGAGGACAAACTTCTCTATAGTATTATTAATAACCCAGATTTTTCACCAAACTGCACCAGTATGGGAAGATTATTTGATGCCATAGGCGTATTATTAGGCTTCACTGATAGGGTAACGTTTGAAGGACAAGCCGCAATATATGTGGAGCAACTCGCAAGCCAAGTGCAACGGGTGGAAAATGGTTATCCGGTTAAGTTTATCAACAAAGAGAATAAATGGTTCATTGACTGGCGGGTTATGTTATCGGCCCTTTTATTTGACATAGACAACCAAGTCAGTAAGCCAATCCTTGCCTTTAAATTTCATGCTTGGTGCGCAAACGTTGTCCTTAATGTTGCGAAAAAATTCAATACTCAGCAAATTATTTTAAGTGGTGGTGTTTTTCAGAATAAATGCCTCACGGAGCTGTGTATCCTTTGTTTGCGTAGCGCGGGCTATCAAGTATACTGTGCAGAACAATTACCTTGTAATGATAGTGCTTTAGCGGTAGGGCAAGTTTATTTAAAAAATTATGTGTCTAGGAATACCCGGTCAGATACAGTCTCTTGAAAATGCGGATAATCTACTAAAATTAGCCCTAGTTGATTTTGGCGGAATAACTAAGCAAGTTTCTCTTGCGTATACTCCTGAAGCTAAAATAGGCGATTATGTTGTGGTCCATGTTGGATTTGCAATCAGCATTATTAATGAAACGCAAGCTAACCAGCTATTAGTGGCTATAGATCAACTGGGTGATGAATAAGATGAAGTTTTCCTCTGAATACCGCGATCCTGAGCGTGCTGCAATTTTAGCTAAAAACCTCCAAACGATGACATCTCGTCCCTGGAAAATAATGGAAATTTGTGGTGGGCAAACCCATGCAATTGCCAAATTTGGGCTATTTGATATGTTGCCACACCATATTGAGCTTATCCATGGCCCGGGATGCCCGGTTTGCGTTACACCAAAAATTATTTTAGATAAAGCCCTGCATATTGCCCAATTACCGAACACAATTTTCTGCTCTTTTGGCGATATGCTGCGCGTACCTGGAAATAAGGACGATTTGCTCACCATGAAAGCAAAGGGCGCAGATGTCAGGATGATTTATTCACCCCTTGAGGCTATCGACACTGCCCTAAACAATCCAGACAAGCAAATTGTATTATTTGCCGTTGGATTTGAAACAACGGCACCAGCCCATGCCATGGCCGTAAAACAAGCAGCACGTCTTAATCTTGCCAATTTCAGCGTCTTAACTTCTTTGGTATTGGTGCCACCTGCGATTAAATTCATATTACAATCCCCAAGTAATCTTGTTCAAGGGTTTTTAGCTGCTGGTCATGTCTGCACAATCATGGGAGAGGCAGCATATCATCCCATCGCACAGCGATTTAACGTGCCCATTGTTATTACAGGCTTTGAACCTGTCGATATTCTGCAAGGAATATACCATTGTGTGATGCAGTTGGAGAATAAAACGGCAAGGGTTGAAAATCAGTACGGAAGATGTGCCCATGAGCAAGGTAACAAAGAGGCAAAGCAGATTATCGCGGAGATCTTTGAGGTTGTGGATGTTCCCTGGAGAGGGATAGGTATGATTGAACAAAGCGGGTTGCAACTGAAAAAAGCGTATGAAAGATTCGATGCTAATTTAAGATTTTCATTTTTAGAAGAATATAATGACAACGAGAATGCCGTTTGTATCAGTGGAGAAATACTCCAAGGCCAAAAAAAACCATTTGATTGCCCTGCGTTTGGCAAAACGTGCACGCCGGATCTGCCTTTAGGTGCCCCTATGGTATCAACAGAGGGGGCGTGTGCAGCTTATTATCGTTATTTAGGGGCGCGTGTATGAAAAGCACGCTTAGTTTTGAATGTGCCTTTCCCATTGATAATTTCCCAGTAATTACGCTGGGTCATGGCGGAGGCGGCAGGCTCACGCAACAGCTGTTAGATAACATCATTCGTCCTGCCTTTAAGAACCCGCTGCTTGATCAGCAACATGATAGCACTTTTCTTTATTTGCCCTCTCAACAGATTGCAATAACAACGGACAGCTACGTTGTGGATCCTCTTTTTTTTCCTGAAAGTAATATTGGCGAGCTTGCTGTGAACGGCACGATTAACGATCTTGCTATGTCTGGGGCAAAACCTACCTATATTACTTGTAGTTTTATTTTAACCGAGGGGTTGCCAATTGATATTTTTATTCAAGTCGTTGAGGCTATTCGCACGGCTGCTTTAAAAAACCAGGTTCAAATCGTTGCCGGAGACATCAAAGTTGTTGAAAAAACGCGTGAGCCGAGTTTATATATCAATACCACGGGTGTTGGCATCGTAGAGGAAAATAAACGTTATAGCCCTCAAAAAATTCAAGAAAATGATGCCATTATTATCAGTAATGACATTGGCCGACATGGGTTAAGTATTTTAGCAAAACGACATGGGCTTGATTTTCAGCCAGCTATTGCGTCCGATTGTGCTTCCCTGTGGCCCATAGTGGAAGCATTAAAAAGCAACGTTCAGTTGCATTGTTTACGTGATTTAACGCGCGGCGGATTAACCAGCGCATTAACAGAATTAGCAATAACAACCGGCTTATCCATGATAATTAACGAGCGAGATATTCCTGTTACTCAAGGAGTACATGCGGCTTGTGAGATCTTGGGGCTAGATCCGCTTTATATCGCAAACGAAGGTTGTATGATTTTGTTTTCGCCGCGTGATCAAGTTGAATCAACTTTAAAGATTTTACACACTTTTGATGAGGGGCGTGCTGCAGCGGTAATTGGGCACACTAGAAAGCGCTCAGGTACCCATCATGTTATTTTAAAAACGGTTTTAGGCAGTGAGAGGCCGCTAACACTGTTTTCAGGTGAACAGCTCCCCAGAATTTGTTAGTTGCTCTTGCAACCTAGAGGGCTGAACCCCTCAATTTCAAATTGTGTATAAAAATTACTTGAATGGATTGTTTCTGAAAGGGATATTAAATACATTTTCTTTTTTAATGAAATTGAAATTTCCTGGCCATTTTTGAAAGACAAAGCGGGTGCAAAAATAGAAGTATGGCTATGCCCGTGTGATGACATTGAGATTAACAAGGGTTTTGTAACCATTATGGCGCCATTGGTATAATATCCATTTACTGCTACAACATCATCACTTAAAATGTTCACAATAACTTGTGTTGATTCATGTTCGTTTTTAATAGCGCTAATTGCACCCAATTCCCATTTTATTTCATGGTTTGCATTATGAATTTCTATCGCTATTATTTCGCCACAACGTAGTTCAGCAGGGATCTCCTTATTCCATCCAAGAATATATTTATTGTCACGTTTATCTACTATTTCACAAACATAACATTGGTATATTTTCTTTTCGTTACTGCGTTTAAATTTATTATTAATAGATACTTGTTCTACAGAAATAGCATCAATATTTTCAATATCAGAATGATTTGTAGTGCTAAGTGCATCACTTTCATTGTTGCATTCAGGTTCCTTAGTGGGAGAGGTTGCATGGTTAATTAAATAAAAACTGGACGAAATGCCAAGGCATACTCTAACAGGCGAAAGTGCGTCATGGTTTTTCTTTAAATGGGTGGCTATCTCTTTTGTATTCCAATTGGTTAAAATGATATCTAAAATATTTTTAGATAGTGTCTGCTCAGATTCGGTAAAATTAAATTTGGCATGGTTTTTATTGTTATCGTTAATGAGTAGGCTTTGAATTCTTTCAATAATTTTTATAAGCTTTATGTTGTAGGTGTCTTGAGAGTATTTTTTTTCATTCTGAATAAGCTCTGGTGGCGCATCAGCATGGAGATCAATGGTTAAAAATGCCGGCTCAGCGTCCGTCTTATTTTTTAATTCCACTAAGGGTGCCCAAAATTCAATAGCATAATTAAGTAATTTTATTTCCCTAAGGTGTAATTGGTAGGGGTTAACCAAAGAAAGTAACAAGCAGTATTTATACATTTCCTCTAATGTATTTAACTGATTATGCCAATTGCCAGGTTTTTTTAAGCGTATTTTGTCTACCTTTTGGGTTAACGCAATAAGATAGCAATTATTTAAGCCAGACCAAACCCCTTGTAAAACATGCGCATGCTGTTCATAGGTATAATACAGAATTTTACTATAGCAATGAATGCACGCTTGTAATGCGGTAAGGAGTGGCTTTTTCTTCAAGAAAAAGGCGTTTATTGCCCAGTTGATGACAACATGATAACATTTGATTAATTCTAGATTAATCCTGAAAATGCACTTGATAATATTTTTATCTTCTTTTGAAAACACTTCATCAGTTAATATAAGATAACGCAAACGTTGACACAGCAATTCAACTACAGGCTGAATTTCAATTATTTTCTTATATCTTTCTCGATCTGTGATGTGGTTACCCTGTAAGTTTGATAAAGTTGCCAAAATAGACTCAATGTCACGCTGTAACTGTAAGGGAATATTTTTGCCGTCATTATGGGTATATTTCTTATTTTGAATATTCTCAATAGAAGAGGAGGTTAATATTTGGTTTTCGTTTCCCCCTTCTTGTTGCAGCTCAAAACTGAGCGTTGAGATGGTGTTAAGTATTTTATTCCATGTTAGCTCATGGTTAAATTTAAGGGCTTCTATTTTTTTATTCATTTCATTTTTATAATTTTCGTTAAATATAGTATCTTTGTGTTTAACCAAATATTCAATGGATTGCATTTTAAGATTTAAAAAATAAGTCTGCCCAAAAAGAAGTTTTACTTTTTCAAGCATGCTTTCACATATCATTTTTAATTTTGAGCCTTTTTTCACCCATCCGGAAATAAATTCTTCATCGGCTTTTGTCATGATGTTAGTGGTAATAAGGATGCCAATAAAAATTAAGAACAGTTCGCTTTGAAGAGGCCTTTTAGATTCTAAAGAGCCAATAATGCATTCATACAATTTAGATGAAACATCTTCTAAAATGGCGGCTTGTAACGGTCTGTCGGGACTAAACTCACGGTGTGCATCTTTGAATTCGTGTTGATAATTTTTAAGTGGCCCATGATTGGCCAGCATGTTCCTAATAGAGCTAGCCAAAAGGGACCATTTATCTATATCAAATTTCCCTAAGATAGCTAAATCTGAATTCTCTGAGTCTTTTTCTAGTGTTGAACGCATTAATAACTCAATAATTAAGCACCCATATTAGTTACTCGAATATATACCTGAACGCAGTAGCTGTTTATATTTCAATACTGTTATTGCTGCCAATAAAAAAGAGAGTTTCCCATCTACAAGCATGCTAACGCCCTGATCTTTAAAATGGCAGATTATCTGGTGCTGGATCATTTGAAGGGGGGAGTGCCGCAGGCCCGCTTGAAGGCTCCGTTACTTTAGGTTTGGTTGCTTCTTCTACTTGATTTGGTGTCATATTACCAAAGGTTAGAAATTGCTTGATGTATTGTTCTACATCCTCTGGTGTTAAGATAACGTGGGAGTAGTTCATATAAAAGGGCAAATATATTTTACCTTCTTGTTCGTATCTATCGCTAAATACTACCCAAGGTTGATGGGCATAAACCGTTCGGGTTGTTGTATTGTAACTGGTCATTCTAGGAAGGTGAACATTTAAAATTTCATACCCGATCGTACGAAGGGGCAACTCAAGCGGTATTTGCAGTAAGTCTTTGTATTTTCCTTGTTTATAATCATCATGATATTTGCAAAATGTTTCCCATGAGGCATGATTCACGTTTTCAAGCACAAATAATTGTAGCTCTCTATTTTGCAGGGTTCTTTTTGTTACCTCCAGTGGTAAATTAGTAAATTCATACCATTGTTCATTGATATAGCGCCATAAAAGAGGCGTGTTTTGCATTGATTTAATCACAATCCATTTTACAAAAGTGGCAAAAGTGATGCGATCTGAAACCTTATAGTTACTAAGGTAATTTGCATAAACGTGCGTTATATCTAGCTGCGTGGTAAATTGAATTTTAGGACTGACAACATATTTAGGGTTTCCAAATACATTGAAAGAAAACTTTTGAAAAGAGGTAAGGCTGTTTACATCGATGGGTTTACCGCCGTAAACCAGCAGGGTTTTCTGTAAGATCTCATCTGATAACGTTAAGTTGGCCATAATTCATCACAGGGTTAGGCTACTTATAGAATCATAATATATTGGCTGAAGGGTATTTACTGTCCATTTTGCCAGTGAATGAAGCCTAACTTATACCTTGGTAAAATTAATCTAGTTTTTGTCACGCGCCTCATTTTCTCGTATTCTTACATGATTTCATGCTTTAATCCTTTTTTAAGACAAATAAGAAAATCTATGCCGATAGTGACATTGCCTGATGGCAGCCAAAAAACCTTTGATAAAGCTGTTTCTGTTTTTGATGTTGCCTTGAGTATTGGTAAAGGCCTCGCAAACGCTGCGCTTGCAGGTAAAGTAAATGGGAAACAGGTTGATACCGCTTATCTTATTGAGCAAGACTCCCAACTCTCTATTATCACCGAAAAAGACAAAGAGGGGCTAGAAATTATTCGCCACTCTTGTGCTCACCTGTTGGCTCATGCCATTAAATCGGTTTACCCTCAGGCACAAATTACGATTGGCCCGGTGATTGAAGATGGCTTTTACTATGACATTGCTTTTGGCCGCCCCTTCACGCCCGAAGATTTAGCCTTATTTGAAGAAAAAATGGCCGAGATAGCCAAGGCCGATCTGCCGGTATCACGTCATTTAATTACCCGTAATGAGGCCATTGAAAAATTTAAACAAATGGGCGAGCACTACAAAGTGCAAATTATCAAAGATATTCCTGAAGGGGAAACACTGTCGTTTTACCAACAAGGTGATTTTATTGACTTATGCCGCGGCCCGCATTTGCCCAGCACCGGAAAAATTAAAGCCTTTAAATTATTAAAAGTGGCTGGGGCTTACTGGCGTGGTGATTCTAAAAATGAAATGCTCCAGCGTATTTATGGCACCGCCTGGACGACCAAAAAAGAGCTGGATGCTTATTTATTTAGGTTAGAAGAAGCCGAAAAGCGCGATCATCGTAAATTAGCTAAAAAATATGATTTATTTCATATGCAAGAAGAAGCGCCCGGCATGGTATTTTGGCACCCCAAGGGGTGGGTTGTTTATCAGGAAATTAAAAAATACATTCGCTCGCAATTACGTAAACATGATTATCATGAAGTTAACACCCCTCAAGTGGTAGACAGAAGCTTATGGGAGCGCTCAGGACATTGGGAAATGTTCCATGCCAATATGTTTACCGTGGAAAGTGATGAGCGCATTTATGCGGTTAAACCGATGAACTGTCCCTGCCATGTACAGATTTTTAATCAAGGGATTAAAAGCTATCGTGATTTACCTATTCGTTTAGCCGAATTTGGATCTTGTCATCGTAATGAGCCTTCAGGGGCGTTACATGGCATTATGCGTACGCGTAATTTTGTTCAAGATGATGCGCATATCTTTTGTACTGAAGATCAAATCCAAGAAGAAGTCTCTGCTTTTATCGACTTACTCTTTACGGTTTATCGTGATTTTGGATATACCGATATTTTAATCAAATTATCTACCCGGCCAGAAAAAAGAGTGGGCTCAGATGAAATATGGGACAAGGCAGAAAAAGGCTTAAGTGATGCATTAGATTCCAAAGGCATTGCCTGGGAGCACCTCCCTGGCGAAGGTGCTTTTTATGGACCAAAGATAGAATTCTCGCTTAAAGACTGTATGGGTCGAATTTGGCAATGTGGCACCATGCAAATCGATTTCTCCATGCCTTTACGACTAGGCGCCGAATATGTGGCAGAGGATGGCTCAAGGCAAACCCCGGTAATGCTCCATCGGGCAATACTCGGATCCCTAGAGCGTTTTATTGGTATTTTAATCGAAGAGCATGCGGGAAATTTCCCTTCCTGGTTAGCACCAATCCAAGTTGTTGTCCTAAATATTACCCAATCCCAGGCTGAATATGTGGAAAATATTTGTTCTCACCTTAAATCTAAGGGGTTTAGGGCTGTTACTGACTTGAGAAACGAGAAAATAGGGTTTAAAATTCGCGAGCACACTGTTCAGCGTGTCCCGTATCTCATCGTTGTTGGGGACAAAGAAGTAGCTCAACAAACTATTTCGGTAAGAACGCGAACAGGGGAAGATTTAGGAACTATGACTCTAGATGAGTTTGAAGGTAAACTTAAATCTGAGTGCGAATCAAAGGCAGTGAGTCGTAAGCCAGAATTAGTGGCCCAAGACTAAAAGGGAGGACTCTATTAATACAACAAAGAAATCGCGAGTTCGCGTTAACGATGCTATTACCGCTCAAAGCGTTAGGTTAGTTGATCCTGATGGTTTGATGGAAGGTAATGCTTCGTTAGGACCTGGTTCCCATACGGGAATTATGAGTCGACGGGAGGCACAGCGTAAAGCCGAAATATTGGGATTAGATTTGGTTGAAGTATCACCCAATGCGGATCCCCCCGTTGTGAGAGTTATGGATTTTGGAAAATTCCAGTTTGATGAAAAGAAAACGAAGAAAAAACAAAAAATCCAAAAACTCAAAGAAATTAAGTTACGTCCCGTAACGGACGAAGGAGACTATAAGGTAAAACTACGCAACCTTATTTCTTTCTTAGAACGCGGAGATAAAGTAAAAGTGACCATTCGTTTCAAAGGTCGTGAAATTACCCACAAAGAATTGGGTATGAAACTCTTAGAACGAATCAAAGTAGATATGGAAGGGGCGGGAGTTGTTGATCAAGAACCCAAACTGGAAGGTCGACAATTGGTCATGGTTATTTCTCCTAAAAAATAAACCATTAAAATTGAATGCGGAGTAGAAGTTATGGCCAGAAAAGCCAAAGCCAAAATTAAGCTAAAATCAAACCGTGGGGCAACCAAACGGTTTAAGATTACCGGAACGGGTAAAGTTCGTTTTCGCCGTGCCAATCGTAATCACATCAATACCAAACGATCATCCAAGCAAGTTCGTCAGGCCAGAAGAAATGGCGTGATGTGCGACAGCGATGCCAAATTAGTTCATCGCATGTTGCCTTATGACTAAACCTTTTTAATCCCTCCTCCAATTCCCCTCTCCCCTGAGAGGAGAGGGTTAGGGTGAGGGGTTGAGAGGCTGGAATTTGAAATGAATAAATATGTGAAGATGTGAGGACAAAATGGCAAGAGTAAAACGTGGCGTGACCTCGAAAAAACGTCATAAGAAAATTTTAAAACAAGCGAAAGGCTATTACGGCGCAAGAAGCCGTTGTATTAAAACCGCTAATCAAGCGGTGTTAAAAGCAGGCCAGTATGCTTATCGCGATAGAAAACAAAGAAAGCGTCAATTTCGTTCCTTGTGGATTGTGCGTATTAACGCCGGTGCGCGCGAATGCGGCCTTTCCTATAGCCGCTTAATTGCAGGGCTACATGCAGCGAACATTGAAATCGATAGAAAAATGCTTGCTGAATTGGCGGTATTTGATAAAGCTGCATTTGCAAACATTGCAAAACAAGCGAAGGATGCAATAGCAGCCTAATCTTGTGCCCAACCTACGAAACAAAAAGGGAAGGCAATCTTCCCTTTTTTTATGGTGAATAAATGACGGATCATCGCGAATTAATTGAACAAGCAAAACAAGCATGTGACAGTGCCCAAGATAGCCAAGGCATTGAAAAGGTACGCGTCGAGTTTTTAGGAAAACAAGGACACATCACAGCCTTGTTAAAAGGCTTAAAAGATATAGCCCCTGAAGATCGCAAAGCCTATGGCCAACAAGTCAATTCGCTAAAAGATACCATTGAAGAAATGATATCTGAGTACAAAGCGAAAATGGCTCAAAAAGATATTGATAATCAGCTCATGAGTGAAACCATCGATGTTTCCTTACCTGGGCGTGTGATTGAAACAGGTGGCTTGCATCCCATTACCATCACCATGGAAAGGATCTGCAATTTATTCGCCTCAATGGGTTTTTGGGTTGAAGAAGGCCCTGAAGTAGAAACAGAATATTATAATTTCGAAGCCTTAAATATTCCCTCGCATCATCCTGCACGCGCGATGCATGATACCTTTTATTTTAGCGATGGTACTTTATTAAGAACGCATACTTCTCCCGTGCAAATAAGGGCCATGGAAAAACGCAAACCACCCCTTAAAGTTATTGCACCTGGGCGAGTTTATCGTTGCGATTCAGATGTTACGCACACGCCAATGTTTCATCAGGTAGAAGGCCTGTTGGTAGATGAGCATATTACTTTTGCCGATCTGAAAGGCACCCTTGCAGCCTTCTTAGCCGCGTTTTTTGAAAGTGAAGTGAAAACACGTTTTCGCCCTTCCTATTTTCCTTTTACAGAGCCCTCAGCTGAAGTGGATGTGAGCTGCGTAAAGTGCCAAGGTAAAGGGTGTCGTATTTGTAAAAATACGGGTTGGTTAGAAGTATTAGGCTGTGGCATGGTTCATCCCAAGGTTTTGGAATACGGTCAAATTGATTCAGAGCATTACAGCGGTTTTGCCTTTGGGATGGGGATTGAGCGTCTTGCCATGCTTCGTTATGAAGTGGATGACTTGAGAGCATTTTTTGAAAATGACTCAAGGATCTTAAAACAATTTAACGGAGCATAATAATGAAAATCAGTGAAAAATGGTTACGTGAGTGGGTGAATCCTGCCTTAAACACCGACGCTTTATGTGCCGAGCTTACGATGGCAGGTTTAGAAGTAGACAGTGTTGAGAAACAGGGCGATGATGCTTTAATTGAAATAGACTTAACGCCTAATCGCGGTGATTGTTTAAGTGTGTTGGGGGTGGCCAGGGAAATTGGCGCTTTACACCAAATGCCTATTAATGTTCAAAAAATAGAAGCGGTTAAAGCAAGTACGCAAGATAAAATCGACATTGCAGTAAGTGCCAAAGAACACTGCCCGCGTTATGTTGGCAGAATGATCAAAAATATTAAAAAGGGCACAACCCCAGGGTGGATGCAATCCCGCTTAGAGAAAAGTGACATTCGCCTGATTCATCCGGTAGTGGATGTTTTAAATTATGTCATGATTGAGCTTGGCCAGCCCATGCATGCCTTTGATGTGGCAAAAATCAATGCACCCATTCAGGTAAGGCTAGCTAACCAGAGTGAAAAAATTAAGTTGTTAGATGAACAAGAAGTTACCCTTAAAGATAACACGCTCGTTATTGCAGATAGTAAGGGAGCGCTGGCTATTGCCGGCATTATGGGCGGTTTTGACAGTGGTGTTAGTGATAACACCCAAGATATTTTATTAGAAAGTGCTTTATTTACGGCAGCCAAGATTGCGGGTAAAGCCCGTCAATATGGTTTGCATACAGATTCCTCTTTTCGTTTTGAGCGTGGGGTGGATTCTCAATTACAGCAACAAGCCATGGAGCGTGCTACAGGATTAATTGCGCAAATCTGCGGTGGTGAAGTGGGCCCGCTTATTACGGTTCAAAGTGATAAAGATTTGCCGATACTATCACAAATTACCCTGCGCTTTGCTAAAATAAAGCAACTATTAGGCATTGAGATTACCTCTCAAGAAGTTAAAGCCATGCTAGGACGTATTGGTTGTGAATTAATTGATGAAAACAACGCAACAGCGATAAAAGTAAAGCCTAAAAGTTATCGTTATGATATTACAACTGAAGTTGATTTAATTGAAGAAATTGCCAGGATGGTGGGCTACAATAATATTCCCAATCATTTACCACAAACCAGCTCTCAATTTTTACCCCAATCTGAACGCACGGTAGGTGTTACTCGACTTAAACGTGCCTTTGTCGATATGGGGTATCAGGAAGTGATTACCTATAGCTTTGTTGATGGCAATTTGCACAAGCAATTATTTCCAAGCAAAGAAGCCTTGCCCTTAGTTAACCCCATTTCTGCTGACATGGGTGAAATGCGGCTAAGTTTGTGGCCAGGTTTATTGAGCACGCTGCAATATAACCAAAACCGTCAGCAACAACGCATGAAATGCTTTGAAATTGGGTTATGCTTCTATCCGCAAAAAGAGGGTTTAAAACAAGCGAGCAAAATAGGCGGCCTATTATCTGGTGATGTGACGAATGCCTCGTGGGATAATAAAAAGCGTATCGCCGATTTTTATGATATGAAACAGCATATAGAATCGTTGTGGAAACTGTTAGGTTACAAAGAAAATTTGGATTTTAAAGCAAGCGCGCATGAAGCCCTACATCCAGGCCAATGTGCCACCATTATGTGGCAGGAAAAGGAAGTGGGGATTATTGGTAAACTGCACCCAACCTTACATAAAACCTTGTCATTGGATAATCCGGTTTACCTTTTTGAACTAGACACTGCGGCTTTTACCCAAAAGCCCTTGCCTGTGTTTGAGCGTCCTTCTAAATTTCCTGAAATTAGACGAGATATTGCGATGCTTGTGGACAAGGCCATTACCAGTGATAGCTTAATAAATTTTGTTAGAAAGTCGGCTGTTGAATTGGTGCGAGAAGTAAATATTTTTGACGTTTATACCGGCAAAGGTATTGATTCTGGAAGAAAAAGTGTCGCAATGGGGTTGATCTTACAGCATGCATCGCGCACTCTAGTAGATAAGGAAGTGGATGATGTCATCCATTCCATCGTCGCAGGATTGAAAAGGGAATTTGGAGCCGAATTAAGGGATTAGCCAATGGCTTTAACAAAGGCGGAGATTTCTGAGAGCTTATCTGAGTCCTTAAACTTAAATAAGCGCGATGCCAAGGAATTGGTAGAGTTGCTTTTTGAAGAGGTAAGGCACGCATTGGAAAGCGGGCAATCTGTAAAGATCTCCGGCTTTGGCAATTTCGATCTGCGTGATAAAAGTGAACGCCCAGGCCGTAACCCCAAGACCGGCCAAGATATCCCCATAAGCGCGAGACGCGTTGTTACCTTCAAACCTGGCCAAAAGCTCAAAGTACGCGTTGAAAAGTACGAAGGCACACCTGAAGAACCTTCTGATGATCATGAAGGCCATTAGGTTGGGTTGTTAGCTTCTGCTAATTAATTGATGTTCTAGACTATTTTTCTATTGGCACCTACGTACCGCGCATAAAGCGCGGTACGTAGAGAAAAGAGAGCATACAGACATTTTATTTGGGGATTCTTCAGGGGGAGCCAGCCTTCGTTCCTGACCGCCAGCCTTATTGTGAGGGCTATATTCCATTTTAATGCACTTTTTTGTAGAATAGCTTCCCTAAGTTCGGGGCGTAGCGCAGCCTGGTAGCGCACATGTATGGGGTGCATGTGGTCGGAGGTTCAAATCCTCTCGCCCCGACCAAAAAC
>CAZHSJ010000065.1:0-13565 GCA_964535225.1 Uncultured Candidatus Berkiella sp.
CTTTTGCTTTTTTTGAGATAGTTGGGACATGGATGCTTGTTAGGCTAATAAAACAATCTCTTTTTGCTAAATTTCTTGATATTAATATGAAGAAAAATACGCAACATTCAAACCCCTTTCTATCTACAGAAAACATAACTAACACAGCTGAAAGCATGGCCTCATTCCTTAAAACAATTGGCTTAACAAGAAGCTTTTCGCCTATTGTGGTTATTTGCGGACATCAAGCAAGGACAACAAATAATCCGTTTCAGGCCACTTTTGACTGTGGTGCCTGCGGAGGAAATTCTGGAAACATTAATGCTAAAATTACATGTGAAATTCTAAACAATAATAAAATAAGATGCTTGCTGCATCGTCAAGGGATAGAAATCCCTAACGAAACAATTTTTATAAGTGCTTGCCATGAAACAACAACAGATGAGCTGCTACTTGAAAATGGTGTGTTTGATAGCAACATTCATATAGAGAAAATAAAAAATGACATTCAAATCGCACTCAAAAACTTAAGGGAGGAGAGGAAAACTGCCCTTCCAGGCAATTTTACCGACAGAGCATTTCATTTTGCAGAACTTATTCCAGAATGGGGTCTTGCGAGAAACGCAGCCATGATTATTGGCCCAAGGAACCTAACTGAAAGTATTAATTTAGATGGAAGAGCTTTCTTACACTCATATGATTCAACACTAGATGAGGACGCAACTATTTTAGAACAGATAATAACTGCCCCAGTGATTGTGGCACACTGGATAAATTCCCTATATTATTTTAGCTCAACCGATCCCGAACTCTATGGTGCTGGCAATAAAGCAATCCATAATGTAGTGAGCAAAATCGGCGTTATAGAAGGAAATGATGGTGATTTGAAAATTGGACTCCCTCAACAATCTTTATTTTTCCAAAATAAGCGTATCCATGAACCATTGAAATTATTAATCGTCATTTTTGCAACAGAGAATCAGATTAATCTCGTCTTTAAGCGTCAACCAAAAATCAAATCTTTAATTGATAATGGCTGGTTAAATTTGAGGATTATTAGCCCACAGGAAGCAGCTCATGTTCCGGGGTAAAAAAATATTATTAGCAACAATGCACCAAAAAGAACTTGCGATAAAACCGCCAATGGAAAAAGCTCTGGGATGTGAAATTATCGTTAGCCAAAATTTTGATACAGATCAATTTGGAACTTTTTGTGGTGAAAAGCAGCGTTTCTTAAGCCCAAAAGAAATGGTGATACATAAAGCAAAAGTTGCCATGTCTCAATATTCTTTTCCATTTGGTCTAGCAAGTGAAGGAACCTTTGGCCCCCATCCGCTTATACCTTTTACTCCGTTTCAAGAAGAACTTTTGGGATTTGTAGATCTTGAAAATCATATAGAGATTGTCGTAAAAAAACAAACAACCAAAACTAACTACGCAATGATGGAGTTTAAAAGCGGTGAACCTATTGATAGTTTTCTCTCAACTTATCACTTCCCATCACATGCAATGATTGTAAGAGAAATGACAAGCGAGCAAGTGATTGCAAAAGGCATTCAAACCTTCGATGAGCTTGAAGCTGCTCTCAATAAAGCATTTACACTTTCACAAACCATTAGATTAGAAACAGATATGAGAGCCATGTTCAACCCAACAAGAATGGCGACAATTAAAGAATTAACTTTTGATTTGATTAATCGGCTCCAAACAGTCTGCTCTAAATGTAGGACATATGGCTTTGGCGAGACTCATGTTACCGGCAATTTGCCTTGTTCTTTTTGCAAAACTGAAACTCAGTTGTACACGAATGTTATTGAAAAATGTGTCAATTGTGATCATCATATAATTAAGCCTAGAGCTGACAACTTGCTTTATGCAGATCCTACCTATTGTAACTATTGCAACCCTTAAAGTAGGCCAAAAGTAAAAATAGGGCATGTTACAATTATACACGCTTAGAAATGAAACACTACTTTGCTTTACGTGTTTTATATATTGAGTAAATAATACCTATGGCGAGAATGGAAAAAGTGATTAACAACGCTAGCATGGGTGGGAATTTTGCCATATCAAGCAATTCGGCAATAAATATTTTGCTTCCAATAAAAATTAATAAAATTGCTAATGCATACTTAAGATATTTAAATCGGACAATCAACGCATCTAAAGCAAAATATAATGCTCTTAAGCCTAGTATGGCGAAAATATTGCTTGTATAAACGATGTAGGTATCTGTTGTAATTGCAAAAATAGCAGGAACACTATCTACTGCAAAAATTAAATCCATAAACTCTATGAGAATTAACGCTAAAAATAGAGGGGTCATATACCATGTACCCTTACTATTCTCATTTTCTTTAATCTTTACAAAAAATTCTGGTCCCTTTATTTCATTTGTAACATTAAAATGGCTACGGATAAATCTTAGCAGCGGGTTGGATTTGATATCAGGCAAATTATCAATGATAAAAAACATTTTTATACCAGTAAGTATTAAAAATACGGCAAACAAATATAATACCCATGCAAAATTTGAAACCAATGCTGCGCCTAAGCCTATCATGATAGCGCGTAAAACAATAACGCCGACGATACCCCAGAATAGAATTCGATATTGATATTTTCTTGGAATGGCAAAATACGTAAAGATTAAAGAAATGAGAAATATATTGTCTAGCGCAAGAGATTTTTCAATAGCAAAGCCTGTTAGGTATTCGGCCCCTTTTTGGGCACCTTGATCTAACCAAATCCATATACCAAATAAAATACCAGCAATAATATACCCTAAACTTGTATAAAGGCTTTCCTTTACACCAATCTCCCTGTTTTCTTTATGTAAAACCCCTAAGTCAAAGATAAGCAGGGCCAACACTAACCCAATAAAAATTGCCCATGGTAGTAACTGCTCAATCATATTATTGCTCATTGTAAATCGTCGTATACACACTCAAATATAGCTTGGTTGTATAGAAATTTCATTTAAGTACCCTTGGCCACATGGCAGGCAAGCACAAATAGCATTCGATTGAGCAAAAAGATAGAATGGATTTTTGGTGAGCTATTCGGGAAGTTATATGACAGACTGTCTATTTTGCAAAATGGCAACTGGGGAAGTGCCAACGCAAAAAATCTATGAGGATAATCACATTTTTGTGA
This sequence comes from Uncultured Candidatus Berkiella sp., assembly GCA_964535225.1. Lineage (GTDB taxonomy): Bacteria > Pseudomonadota > Gammaproteobacteria > Berkiellales > Berkiellaceae > Berkiella. Next base: position 3,136 of record CAZHSJ010000065.1, read on the forward strand.
TAAAAGACATCCACCCCAAAGCAAAAGTACATCTGTTGGTTATACCTAAAAGGCATATTGAGAGCTTAAATGATCTCAATGAAGCACATGCCCCTTTGCTCGGTTATATAATGACCTCTCTTAAAAACTTTGCTAAAGAGCAGGGTTTAGATAGCTTTCGCACACTCATCAACACCGGCAAAGGTAGCGGTCAAGAAATTTTTCACCTTCACCTACATTTATTAGGTGGCAACAATATTCCAAAATTTTAGGAGGCTTTTATGGGGATCGCAGGTAACAGTCCTTGGTCACTATTACTCATTCTACTTATCGTCTTAGTGCTTTTTGGATCTAAACGCTTACAAAATATCGGGGAGGATTTAGGAAAAGCCTTAAAAGGGTTTAAAAAAGGGATTAAAGAAGCACAAGACGAAACACAACATTAAGAAAACACATGTTTGAAATTGGCTTTTGGGAATTAGTGGTTGTTGGCATTGTAGCGCTCTGGGTGCTTGGCCCTTCACGGCTACCTGCCGTTGCACGCGTGTTAGCCCGTTACTTTGTTCGCGCTAAAAATTCCTACCAACACATCAAACAAGAATTTGAGCAAGAGTTCGAACGTTCTTCAACCAACAAAAAAGATTAATGTGGACATAGAAAAATACATTCCTCATTTGCTTGAATTACGCAAACGCCTACTTCATTGCGCGCTTGCTTTTGTAATGATTGCACTTCCCTTAATTGTCTTTAGTCGTGAGCTTTACACACTGATTGCGCAGCCTATTTTACATTCTTTACCCAAAGGGGGGTTATTGATCGCAACCGAAGTCGTAACGCCCTTTACCACCCCCATCAGACTTGCCCTATATACCACAACTGTTTTACTCATTCCGTATTTTTTATTTCAAGTGTGGTCCTTTGTTAAACCAGGACTCTATAAAAATGAAAAGCGGACTATTTTTCCGGTATTGCTACTTTCCATCACGCTGTTTTACGTTGGGATGTGTTTTTCACATTTCATCGTGTGCCCGCTCGCATTAAGTTTTTTTAGCCACATTGCCCCCAAAGGCGTTACCGTCATGACAGATATGACACACTATTTAGATTTTGTATTAGTGCTCAATTTTGCCTTTGGACTCTCTTTTCAAGTACCCATTATTACTTTTTTACTTATTCGCTTTGGTATTACCAGTATTGATGGTTTAAAAAAGAAACGTCGTTATTTTATTGTGACGGCGTTTATCATTGGTATGATCTTAACGCCCCCTGATGTGATCTCTCAATGCCTGCTTGCAACGGCGCTAATCGCCTTGTTTGAAAGTGGTTTGTTGTTAGCTAAATTCTACCCACCCATCAAAAAGGAACTTCAGACAACCTAAGTTGCGTCCCGCAAGGTTTTAGCCATCTGCTCGGTAGCATTAATAAGTGCATCCGTAATCGAGGGCTCCATCGCTGAGTGCCCAGCGTCACGAATAATATGTAACTCACTGCCTGGCCAGGCTTGGTGTAATAAGTAGGCATTGTCCAAGGGGCAAATCATATCATAGCGCCCATGTACGATAATGCAGGGAATACCTTCCAGTTTGTAGGCATCTCGCAGTATTTGATTTGCCTCAATAAAACAATTATTCACAAAATAATGCGTTTCAATTAAGGATAAACTCATTGCCGTATGGGTATTGGTAAATCGCTCAAATACCGCTTTATTGGGGTGCAGTGTTGCGCACTGACCTTCCCATTGCGACCAATGTTTCGCTGCATTCATGCGCGCTAACTCATCTTCTCCATTTAATCGCTTGTAAAATGCTTCAACATAATTATCACGCTCTTCTTCGGGAATGGGCGTAATAAATTCTTGCCAATAATCTGGAAATACATGATTAGCGCCTTCTTGGTAAAACCAATCGATATCGGTTTTGCGTGCCAAGAACACGCCACGTAAAATCATTCCCATCACATGTTGTGGGTGTTTTTGCGCATACAATAAACTTAGCGTTGCTCCCCAAGAGCCGCCAAATAACATCCAGCGTTTTACGTTAAGATGCTTGCGAATAACCTCTATGTCCTTGATGAGATCTTTGGTTGTATTGTGTTCGATGCTGCCATAAGGCGTAGAGCGCCCACAACCACGTTGATCAAAAATAATGATGCGATAACGCTCAGGATCAAAATAACGCCTATCATCCGTTGAACAACCAGCACCTGGCCCACCATGCACAAATAAGACCGGAATGCCCGAAGGCTCCCCGCTTTCCTCGACATAAATTTGATGCCCATTTCCCACATCCAGGGTATGCTGAGCATAATGTTTAATTGCGGGAAGCAGTACTTTCATGATCTTTTCTTTCCTTGTAAGTAAGACAGGGATGCCTCATTAAATGGAGAATCACTTACAGGTTCTAGCGAATTCTCCTCTTTTGCACAAAAGCGCAAAATGAGACACTTTCCTTGTCAATCTCCAACCGACGAAATTCGGATTGGCCCGGGACCCCTCCCGGGCTTTTTTTTATCCAAAAACTTTATGTAAGTTTAGATGATAAGTGCCTACTCAGCACTGCGGGAAACGCGCTTGCGCTCATGTTCTTTGAGGAATTTCTTTCGGATCCGAATGGCAGTTGGGGTCACTTCAACTAATTCATCATCTTCAATAAATTCAAGGGATTGCTCCAAAGACATTTTGATAGGTGGGGTTAAAATAATATTTTCATCTGATCCTGCGGCACGAATATTTGTTAGCTGCTTACCTTTTATCACATTCACAACCAGATCATTATCTCGGGTATGGATCCCCACGACCATGCCTTCGTAAACCTCTGTTTGGGGTCCTATCATCATACGGCCACGCGCTTGTAACCCAAACAAGGAGAAAGCCGTTGCTTTACCCGCGGCATTTGCTATCAATACCCCTTGCTGACGTTGTCCCATGGTTCCCGGTTTATAGGGGCCATAATGATCAAACACATGGGTTAATATGCCAGAGCCTGACGTAAGGGTTAAAAACAAGGAATGAAAACCAATCAAACCGCGTGAAGGAATGGTGTAATCCATGCGAATACGGCCTTTACCATCTGAGACCATATCAATTAGCTGGCCACGACGTGAACCGAGCTGTTCCATCACGCCGCCTTGATCTTTTTCTTCTACATCTACGGTTAATAGCTCATAAGGCTCCGTAATTTCATCACCATTTCGATGCAAAATCACCTCTGGACGTGATAAGGCAAGTTCGTACCCCTCACGACGCATCGTTTCAATTAAAATGGAAAGATGCAGTTCGCCTCGGCCTGACACGCGAAACTTATCTGGATCTTCTGTTTCTTCTACTCTTAATGCCACGTTATGCAAGGTTTCGCGTAATAATCTTTCTCTTAATTGTCTTGAGGTAACAAATTGTCCCTCGCCCGATAAAGGAGAAGTGTTAACTTGAAACGTCATGCTAATGGTAGGCTCATCCACCGTTAAGGCAGGTAATGCTTCTACATTATTTTTTTCACAAATCGTATCGGAAATCGCCAGCGGCTCAATGCCTGAAATGGCCACAATATCACCCGCCTGCGCTTCGGGCTGCTCAATACGCTCAAGCCCTAAATAACCCAATATTTGTAAAATTTTCCCTTGGCGCACTTTACCTTGCGCATCAATAATCGAAACCTGCGTATTGGATTTAATGGTGCCACGCTTAATTAAACCGATGCCAATGGTGCCCACGTAGCTGGAGTAGTCCAAACTACTGATCTGCATTTGAAAGGATCCTGTTGGATCACAACGTGGGGGTTTAACCTGTTCAATAATCGTTTCAAATAAAGGCGTCATATCGGTGCCTGGCTGATTGAGATCTTTGGTCGCTGTTCCGAGTAACGCCGAAGTATAAACAACAGGAAAGTCTAATTGTTCTTCGGTTGCACCAAGTTTATCGAACAAATCAAAGACTTGATCAATCACCCAAGAGGGGCGGCTACCTGGGCGGTCAATTTTATTAATCACCACAATAGGGTTTAATCCCTGGGCGAAAGCTTTTTGGGTCACAAAACGGGTTTGTGGCATGGGACCATCAACGGCATCCACCAACAAGAGCACCGCATCCACCATCGATAATATGCGCTCTACCTCGCCCCCGAAATCAGCATGCCCGGGCGTATCTACAACATTAATCCGGTAATCTTTCCATTTGAGTGCCGTATTTTTAGCTAAGATGGTAATGCCACGTTCTTTTTCTAATTCGTTAGAGTCCATCACGCAGGTTTCATAGGCTACCCGTGAATCTAAGGTCCCCGATTGTTGCAGCAACTTATCTACCAAGGTCGTTTTACCATGATCAACGTGGGCAATAATGGCGATATTTCGTAGCTGCATGTTTCCCTCAGAAAAAATGAAAGGAGTTTACCACATTTTAGGGTTAATGGTTCAAAAGGTGTGGATAAATGCAGCCCCCTTGGGTTGACCTATACTTATCCTATGGGCTCATTAGCAAAATAGTCTAAATTTTAAGATTAAAAAGCCTTGTGTCGATACCTCATTCAGAGGGAGACTATTTCTATAGGGGGTACGTTATGCCATCGCTGATATTACACCCAACCTCGACAGCGCAATGGTATGCCTTACTGGGTGAAGCCCAGCAAAGCAGCGCTATTTATCTTAAAGAAGATCTCGAATCCTACCTGGTATTCCTATTAATGCGCTTTACGGGCGAACCCAACATCGCTTCTAGTGTATTAGGGCTTGAATTTTTACAAGGATACCAAGAACCACATCATTTCCATCACCTCAAAGATGTAGGGGATAAGTGTTTATTGGTCGCAGGGTTATTTCCAGGCCGAGCCGTTAAGCGCCGGGTAAAATTAAGTTATTTTGTTAAACTTGGACAATTAGCTTATTCCACTATCTCCCATAGCTTGAGTGTGCAAGAAGAGTTGTTTATTAAACTTTGTATTGAGTTCCCAAAACTGATGGATGTCCTGCAAGCGATGCGAGAAACCTCCAGCACGACGGTTGATTTATTGCAATCTTTAGAATTGTGGCATGAAACGGGAAGCCAATTAGCCTGGCAACGTATTAGTGAGGCGACCGCAGGATTACCATTTGCAACCGACCCCAGCAAAAAGTCAGTTCACTAAAAATTCAAGAAAAAAGATCTTCTCTTAGCCTATTTAACGCTTAAAATCACCTACCCATACAACGACGGATTGGAGTAAGATGAAACGTCTTTGGCAGGGAGATTGCGTCATGTCTATTCAAAAAGTGTTGGAACAAATTCAAGAAAATAAAGTTAAATTCGTTGATCTACGGTTTACGGATACACGCGGTAAAGAACAACATGTTTCTGTACCAGCACATGTGGTTACCGAGGAATTTTTAGCTGATGGTAAAATGTTTGATGGCTCATCTATTGCGGGTTGGAAAGGTATTAATGAATCTGACATGATTTTATTACCTGATCCAGATACCGCGGTGATGGATCCCTTTCGTGAAGAACTCACTTTACTCTTACGTTGTGATATTCACGATCCTGCCACCATGCAAAACTATACGCGTGATCCGCGATCGCTTGCTAAACGCGCCGAACAATATTTAAAATCCACCGGCATTGCCGACACCGCTTATTTTGGACCAGAACCTGAATTTTTTATTTTTGATGATGTTAGATTCAAAATCACCATGAATGCTTCCTTTTATGAAGTCGATTCAGAAGAAGCTGCCTGGAACACAGAGCGTGACTTTGCTGGAGGCAATATGGGACATCGCCCTATGATCAAAGGCGGTTATTTTCCCGTGCCCCCCGTAGACTCTTCACAAGATCTGCGATCGGCTATTTGCCAAACCTTAGAAAAAATGGGCCTTGAAGTAGAAACCCATCACCATGAGGTAGCGACTGGTAATCAAAATGAAATCGGCACCACTTTTCGCACGCTCGTACGTAAAGCTGACGAGTTACAAATTTTAAAGTATGTTATCCATAATATTTCCCATGCGTATGGCAAAACCGCAACCTTTATGCCAAAACCCATCGTGGGCGATAATGGTAACGGTATGCATTGCCACCAATCCTTATTCAAAGGTGGCGTGAATCTTTTTAGTGGTGACGGTTATTCCGGTTTATCTGACACGGCGCTTTACTATATGGGCGGCATTATTAAACATGCCAAAGCTTTAAATGCTTTTACCAATGGCACCACCAATAGTTACAAACGCTTAGTGCCTGGCTTTGAAGCACCCGTGTTTTTGGCTTACTCGGCGCATAATCGCTCAGCCTCTATTCGCATTCCTTATACACCTTCCGCCAAAGGACGTCGTATTGAGGTTCGCTTCCCTGATGCTGCGACCAATCCTTATCTTGCCTTCTCTGCCATGCTAATGGCAGGCCTGGATGGTATTCGCAAACAAATTCATCCTGGCGATCCCATGGATAAAGATTTATACGATTTACCCCCAGAGGAAGCCGCCGAATTAGAAAGCGTTGCTGAAACTTTGCCAGAAGCACTCGATGCCCTGAACAAAGATCGAGCCTTCTTAAAAGAAGGTGGCGTTTTCACAGACGAGCTCATCGATGGTTATATTGAACTTAAACGCCAGGAAGTAAAGCGTTTGCACATGTCGACCCATCCTATAGAATTTGAGATGTACTATAGTTTGTAGCATGAAACGATTACTTCTTAGCTTCTTATTGCTGCTTGTGCTATATGCACAAGCAGTTATTGCCGAAACTGTTTATAAAGGTGTAGATAAACAGGGCAATGTTATTTATAGCGATAAGCCCTTGCCTAACGGCGAGCAAATTACCGTAACACCGCCCCCTCCCATAGAAATGCCCACGGTGAAAGAAACAACAACGCAGACGCAAAGTACGGTTGTTGATCCTAACCTGAATTACAAATTAGCGATTGTGTCACCACTTAACCATGAAACCTTTCCTCATAGCACAAAGGACGTAGAAGTGAAGTTAAGTCTAACGCCTGAACTTTTACCCGGGGATAGAATTAATTTAATCGTGAATGGGAAACCCTATGGCGAATATACCGAAGGATTATCGTTTATATTAAAAGAGTTTCCCAGAGGCGCTTATACCATCAGCGCCGTGATTACCTCAGAAAAAGATCCTGAAAAAGTGAAAGCCCAAAGTGACAGTATTACCTACTACCAACAACGTGCCATTGCTAAACAAGCCCCCCCGCCCGGCCCTTAGCAGATCGGCAAATATGAGCTGTTTAACTTATATGTAACGCTAGCGATGGCACCCAAAATTATCCCCCCAATTTACTTCAAAAAATAAGTAATCAAACAAATAAATCGATTGACAGCCCATATTGGCCAGTGTAAAAGCTAACTTCGGTTTTAATCTCAGGAGTATTTATGAGAGAGTTAAAGTTATCCGAAGTTAGTTATGTTTCTGGCGGCATTAATTGTATTGATGCTACCGTTTATCAAAGCCTTCATGACCAAGCCAAATTCGCAGGGATCCTCACCGGTATCGGTGGTGGCATTCTCTTAGGCGCAGTTACCTTTGCCGCAGCAACCGTTGCAACGGGGCCCGCTGCCGCAGCAGCGGCTTATTACGTTGTGCCAGGATTAGCTGCAGGCTCTATGGGACTCGCAGCATTTCCCTGGTTAGCGATGTGGGGTTATGGCAAGTCCAGCGTATGGGCTCCTTACTTTGGTACAAACTAAAACCGACATATTGAGGTGAATTATGAGTAGATTAAGAAACGCACTGAGAGCGGCTGGCGCTGTTGCCGGCGGCGCGTTGGCTGTGGCCTCTGGCGCAGGCGTATTAATGGCAGCGGCTTGCGCTTTAGGCGGAGCCGGCGTCCCTGATACAGTGATTACTTTAACTAAAGGTGTTGTCCGTGGCTTAGCCAAAGCGACGGGACAAACGGTAGGCCCGGAGTATAACTTTGATAAAAATGATGCCGCAACCGTCGTCGCACTTGGTGCAGCGTTAGGTGCTTTGCACACCGCTGCCCCCACCGATGTACAACGAGATCCTAGCACGCACTTGCTGGTAGGTTTTGGCGCGGTTGGGTTAACCAATGCGGTAGCGACTATTGTGAGCGCTCCTGAAGCGGTTGCAAATGCCGTAGAGAATACAAGAAGACGCATACGTTAAATAAAAAAGGGGCTATTTGCCCCTTTTTTTATTCTTTGACATACCATTCCAAGCCAAACAAAATTATTTTTGTCATCACAAACATAAATAGTTGCCACAAAATAAATGATGAATAAAAAATAACCATCCATAAAATGGTAATTAACATCACCATAACCGTAATAAGGCGATTCAGCGGCTTTTGTTGCCAAAACTTTTTCCACAACCCTTTTAAAATAATGAGCGCTCTATTTTCTTGTTGTTTAACCTGGGTATTCGTTTTGGTTAGCATGGTGAACTCGCTTAAAGAATACAACAACTACTTGGCGCAGCTAAGTTTAAAATATTTTCTTCCTCAGGCACTGTTTGTGGTTTTTGTTCTACCACGACAGGCGCTCGTTCAATAGGCCTTAAGGGGACAGGTGGCCTAAATCCAAAGCCCGCATGTCCTCTGAAAAGGATCGGCCCCATCACAGCTGCTGCCACAGAGAAGCCCGCTAAAGCGTTAACGAGTCCTGATAATTCATCACGACATTTACGCTCTTCATTCACCACTTCTTGCACCAAGACATGCTGGCTGTTTTTGTAAAGCGCCCTTAATTCATAGTTTTTTAATGTCTTTACTTTCTCACTAAGGCCTGGGATCACGCTTTGTTGCTCAAACACGATGCCCTTTCCGGCCCAAAAATAAAAAGGAACCTCTCGCGGCAATTTTAACAATATGCCCTTAATCTTAGCGTAATGATTCATCGCATAACAAATGGCATCCCTAAAAAGCGCCAGGGCCTTATCCTTTGGCCATTTTGATGAATCAAATTTAACTGAGCTCATTAAATTGGCTAAACTATCGCTATCTTTAGATAGATACTTCTTTAGGTCAGATAACTGTTGGTTTAATTCTTCCGTGTCACTATGAAAGCTTCCCGTTTCAATTAATTGTGCTAACGCAAAACCCGCTTCTAGAGGAAAATCACGCTCCAAATCCTCTAATTCGATCCCTACAAAACCAATTAGCGTATCTAGCCAATTCGTTACCTCTAAATCATCAGGATGTACTTTTTCAAGGGGTGTTTCTTTTATTTCCTTAAGATTTTTCTCACGTTGCCGGCGGTGAACTACCAGCGGTTCATAGGGTTCTACTTCACATGATGCCCCTAAAACTGCAATGATATTTTCTTCTTGCAAAAAATGATTCTTGATAAAATTTAAACCGCGTAAGGATCGATACACCATATCTATTAACAAACAAAATGAGGGTGACAATGTGCCCTGCATTTCTATGGATCGTCTACTTGCACTATACAGATAGTCCCTAATAAAAATTTCAAATCCACTAAAAACGGCAAAGGGAGCCATGATCCTAAATCTATCAAGATCATGGGGTTCACTTAAAGCAATATAACCCTTAGCTAAAGGATGAGCATGAAGTCTTGCCCAGCTTGCTTTAAGTTCATCAATAACGCGTGTTTTGTCTTCTTCAATAATATTAGGGCTGATATGCTTTGATAGGTAATCAATAATGAGATCATCCGATTCGCTAAAAACGCCTGGCTCTAAATTTAATTGTGATGCAAGGCCATAAACAAGACTTGCATTAATCAAATCGCCAACTAATAACTGTTTATTTTCACTGATCTTGAGCGAATTTAATATGATAGTTGGATTATCAATAAGAATAACATTGATTTGCCCAAGGCCATCTAACAGTAAAATTGGGGTCGTATCCTCTGTCTTTGCATAAGATTTTGGCCTACAGCGTGTTCTAACTTGAGTCATATGTGCTCCATCACCCTGTGACGGTGTAAGAAATCGTCTCTTTAGTTATATCAAGCCACCCTGCGGACTTCAAGCCTTATTTATTCGCTACACAGAGCGCTTTGGGTTTATAAACCAGTGGGATTGCTGATCTTGAACATAATCCCGATCGCCAAATTGACCATAAGTTGTTATGGCTTTAAATTGAAAAGCCGTAAAGGTGGGATTACTACTTGGGTATGAAATGGATTGGGTACAGCTTAACTGCACCGTAAAGCCATTTAAAGCGTTGGCAGATTTATCGAATTGATAACGATATTCCTGGCAGGAGAGTTCTTTTTCATCGTTGATAGCGTTTAATAATTCAAAAGCACTTAACGTGGCAAGCGCCGCTCTTGATTTCAGTAAGGTATAATTTATCGTTTGAACGTGCGAAAAGCTCAACTTTAATAAATAAACCCCACCTAAGGCAAGTACCACTAAAATAAATACTGTTGCAAGCAAAGTGAATCCTTTTTGCTGTTTCATATTGCTATTCCCAACATGATTGGCAGTGTCATCACAAGGGGCTCTTTTGATTTTGTGTTGGCTTTAACATTTAACATCAAAAATAATG
>CAZHSJ010000066.1:0-13474 GCA_964535225.1 Uncultured Candidatus Berkiella sp.
CCACACAAGCCGGGATCAAAGTACTAAAAGATGGTAAACTAGAGGACCTAATTGCCAAAACACTCACTGCTGCTTTTAAGCGCGGTCAAGAATTAAGCCAACAATTTGATTAAGGTTAACCCATTTTATGGCGCCAATACAGAATGCAAGTGCGTTTTTAATACATACGCTTTTTGATATCTACTTACTTATCTTATTACTAAGATTTGTACTGCAATACCTTCGGGTTGATTACTATAATCCTTTTACTCAGTTTATTGTTAAAGCCACAAGCCCACTTGTCGTACCACTTCGCAGGGTGATCCCTGGTTTTTGGGGAATTGATTTTGCAACCCTTTTTCCAATTGTCGCTTTAACCGCACTGAAAGTGTCTTTGGTCATGTTTATTAGCCTCCATAAATTTCCTTCTGCCACAGGCATGATAATTTGGACGTTAGGGGAACTATTTAGCCTAACAATTAATTTATTTTTTTACGCTATTTTATTGAGCGTTATTTTAAGTTGGGTTGCGCCTTTAACCCATTCCCCCCTTGCTCCCATACTATACCGATTAACCGAGCCTTTAATGAAACCGGTAAGGCGCGTGATCCCGCCCATAGCGGGGTTTGATATTAGCCCAATTCCTGTGATGATAGTGTTGCAGTTACTTAAAATTTTAATTGCCGATCCTTTAACCCTAACTGGTTTTCAATTTGGGATCCGCTAGCATTGGTTGTGCGCTGGCAAAACAATCAACTTCATCTTGCCATCGTGGTACAGCCTAATGCAAAACAAACTAAAGTGGTTGGGCTGTATCAGGCGCACATAAAAATTCAAATTAATAAACCCGCAACTGAAAATAAAGCCAACCTATTTTTGCTCAAGTGGCTCGCCAATGAGTTTGGTGTGCCCCCAACGCAGGTAGTTTTAAAAAAAGGCCAGCAAAGCCGATTTAAACAAATAGTTATTAACGCTCCTCAAAAAATGCCCTCTTGGCTAGATGAATTAGGTGTGGAAAGTGATAAATGAAATAACATTAAACATCAGAGGGCTTCAGATCGCGGCTAAAGTCCATAATAGCGATAAAGGGATCCCTACCTTAGCGCTACATGGCTGGCTCGATAATGCCGCCAGTTTTGACTTGCTTGCCCCCTTATTGCCTGAGTGCCACATTGTCGCGATTGATTTACCCGGACATGGGCTATCCTCCCACCCGGCTAAAAGCAGCACATTACATATGTTAGATATTGCCATTGTCGCTATTCTCATTGCCAAAGAGCTCGGGTGGGATAGCTTTGCCTTATTAGGACATTCTTTAGGTGCGGTCATTAGTAATGTGGTTGCAGGGACGTTACACGATAAAATAAAATGGGTCGTTGCTATCGATGCACTTGGGGCAATCACGTGCCCTGCTCCATTGTCACCCACACAGTTTCGCCGTTTTATCGATTCCTTATTAACTTCCAAGCCCGACAAAGCACCACCTTGTTATAACACTTTTAATGATGCCTTGCAGGCAAGATTAAATGCCAACCATATGAAAGAAACGTCGGCGCGTGTTTTAGTTGAGCGCGGATTAATGCAACTTGATGAGGGACAATGGACTTGGCGTACCGATCCCAGATTACTCATGCCTCTGGCGCAGCTCTTCACAGAAGAGCAGGTTTTAGCTTATTTGCAAGAAATCACCGCGCCTGTTTGTTTTATAAAAGCCGATAACGGCTACCCTTTTCCCGAAGCATTGGCCAATGCGCGTTTTAAATCACTACAGCAGGGAAAACTATATACTTTGCCCGGGCAACATCATGTACATTTAGATTCGCCCGAACTTGTGGCAGATACCATCCATACCTTTTTAAAAACGTTGTAGGCCTTATATGAAAATTGTTTTAGCGACTGAAAACGAGGGTAAATTAAAAGAAATTCAATTATTTTTTCAAGATTTACCTGTAAACTTATGTTCACAAAAAGACTTTAACATGCCTAGCGCCATTGAAAATGGATTAAGCTTTATCGAAAACGCCATCATTAAAGCAAGACATGCTGCCAGCTATTCTAATTTACCCGCCCTTGCCGATGATTCTGGCTTAGTAGTTGATGCGCTTCATGGCCGCCCGGGGATCTATTCAGCGCGTTTTGCCGGAAGCAATGCCTCAAGTAAAGAGAATATTCATCGCTTGTTAGATGAAATGAAATCTGCCCCCGCTCGCAGCGCGCATTTTTATTGCGTTATCGCTTTTGTGCGCGATAAAGACGATCCCGCGCCTATTATTGCCCAAGGAAGATGGGACGGAGACATTTTAAGCACCCCTCGAGGTGAAGGGGGCTTTGGGTATGATCCCATATTTTTTGTAAAGGAAACTGATTGTACGGCAGCAGAGCTTAGCCCAACTCAAAAAAACACCCTAAGCCATCGCGCGAAGGCGCTAAAGCAGTTTTATACCCAATTTCAAACCTATTTATCGAGCATTACGTGAGTCATTTTACGCAAACCATCCCGCTCTCGCTTTACATTCACTTTCCCTGGTGTGTCAAAAAATGCCCCTATTGCGATTTTAATAGCCACACCCTACAAACTGAATTACCGCAAGAGGCTTACATTGATACCTTGTTGCTTAATTTAGAACAACATCTGCCCTTAATATGGGGAAGGCGCATTATCAGTATTTTTATGGGCGGCGGCACACCGAGCTTATTTTCAAGTGAAGCTTTAAATAAATTATTACAAGGCATTCGCGCACGTTGCCAACTTATTTCGGATGCAGAAATTACCTTGGAAGCCAATCCAGGCACAGCAGAAATCCAACGCTTTAAGGAATATCGTGACATTGGGATTAATCGCTTATCATTGGGCATTCAAAGTTTTAACGATAAGCATCTTAAATTATTGGGAAGAATTCATGGTAAAGAAGAGGCGCTGGCTGCCATTGCTTATACCAAAGCGGCAAAATTCACCCAATTTAATTTAGATCTCATGTTTGGGTTGCCAGATCAAACTAAAGAAGAGGGCTTGAATGATCTTACCATGGCCATTGATCAAGGGGCGCCCCATCTTTCCTGGTATGAATTAACCCTTGAACCCAATACCGCCTTTTGGTCCCATCCCCCCAAACTGCCCACAGAAGAATCTATTGTCGATTTACACCAAACAGGTCAAGCCTTATTAACGCAACACGGTTACCAGCAATATGAAGTATCCGCCTATTCAAAAAATGCCCCATGTCGACATAATATGAATTATTGGGAATTTGGGGATTATCTTGCCATAGGCGCAGGCGCGCATGGCAAAATAACTGATGTTTTTAGTCAAGCTATATCTCGTATGAGTCACTTTCGACACCCCAAACAGTATATGGATATAAAGCAAGGTTTCGTTCAAACTAACCAAACCATAGGCGCCAACGAACTCGGTTTTGAATTTATGCTTAATGCCCTGCGATTAAAAGAAGGAATAAGCACACCGCTTTTCACCCATCGAACCGGGTTGGCACTGGCCGATATTGAACCTAAACTCAAGGAAGCTTATGCTAAAGGATGGATAGGGGAATTTTCTGAACGGATCAAAACCACGCCTAAAGGCTATCGGTTTTTAAATGACGTGGTCGCCCTCTTTTTACCTAGTGAGTAAGATATGGACATAAAAGTAGAATACCAACCAACACCGCGAGAGCTCGCCAAAGCAAGTTCTTTATATGTGGAAAAAAAGCCGCTCTTATTGGTCACCGTGGGCATTATCAATATTGCGATGGGTATTTTATTTGCTCTTTTTGTTTTAAAAATGGTTCTGTTAACACTTACCTTTAATGATTGGATGGCGCTAATAATCTGTGCTTTATGGTTATTTGGCCGCCGCCCTTTTAACGAATGGTTGCTTTATAAACGCATGAAGAATTCTTTAGTGGTTAGCAAACCACTTATTATTGAGATCTCTCGCAATGGTGTTGTATGGTCTGGCAAAGGCTTACGGCAAGGCCATATGACGTGGGACGAAATCAAATACATTTTAGAAGCGCAAAATGGGTTTGTGATGCCCAACACATTCACTCGCTTTTTGTGGCTACCGTTTCGCGGGTTTAACTCGGCAGATGATCTTAAAATACTGCGTGATTTAATTGCCGAAAAAAAAATTGTACATCGCGTTTTTCCACGGTGGGTGTGTTAGGCTAAACTAAAACTTCGCTAATAAGGTGTTTTCCCACCATTACTAACCCCGGGTTGGTATGCCTATAATAGGGGAGAATAATTAACCCAATCGATAATGCCCAGCCACGACCTCGCAACCAGGTGTCTTCATCAACCCCCATTTCATCGCGAAACCGCTTTCTTGAATCTTTAGTAAATATGCTCCATGCTGGGAGCAAATCGCACGCCGGATCGCCAATACCCATCATGCCAAAATCTATAACGGCGCACAGCTTACCTTCACGGGTGAGTAAATTTGCAGGCAATAAATCACTGTGCAGCCATACTGGCTTATTTTCCCATACCTTGGCCCCTAAGCTCTCATCCCATAATTGCGTCACTTTCTTAACATCAACTACCTCATGTAGCGCATCTATCGCCGCGCGCACTTCATGATCAATTTTATGTAAAGAAACACCCCGGTTTGAAGGTGGGCCATCGGTAGTATCAATCTGTTGCAGGGCTTTAATAAATTTTGCCAGATCTATCGCGGCTTGATTAAGATCGCAAATAGGATTAACAATCGCATTTTCGCCCGTTATCCAATTATAAATAGACCAATCGCAAGGATAATTCTCTTGCGGTTTACCTTGCGCAACCACGCGGGGAATATCAAGTGGTAACAAGGGAGCAAACTTAGGCAACCACTTTTGTTCGCTTTCAATACAGGGTACCACTTTAGGAATACGCGGTAAGCGCACACACAGATCCGCCCCTAACGTAAAAATAGCATTATCCGTGCCATCAGATTTGATTCTTTTTAATGGCAAGTGTGACCATTGTGGGAACTGCGCTTGCAAAAGTGACTTTACTAACGCTTCATCAATGGTGATTTCATTCGCGTGCATTTTTTGCATTATATTACTCTTGATTCAATGATTTTTTTCACTAAGTAAGTTTATCTTTGATGATAACAAGTTTACGTCGAACGGCTATACTGCCAAGCTGGTCTTTTTGCTATGAAAGTACACGCAAAAAATTTGTTATTAAACTCGCTTTCAAAAACTGTCTACTGCATTAGACAAAAACAGAGTGAAACTGTCTACTGTAATAGACACAATTGACCCCAAAATATCTGCTTGAGTCAACAATGCTGGATGTCTTATATAAATTACACAACGGGCTCGTAGATGAGAAATAACTATTTGAAATTCGTCGAGCAGGGAAAAACAAATTAAGGATAAAGAAAATGCTTATCTAGCCTTAGATGGCATAGAAATAGGTGTTGGGAATAAAATTCCCTTGTATCTTTTTGGATTTTTGTATTAATAGATTTGTACGTTATTTTTATCCCCTTCATCACTATTTGTCGTAAATATTTATATGACATTGGCCATTTTATAGGCCTTTCAGCCATTAACAAAAGTCGCTCGTCGTATAATAATTGTCGTAATTTACACTTTTTGCTAGCCTATTTTTAATTTTTACTGTAACGCGGAGTTCGAGATAATGATAGATTGGAGCATAAATAGGCTAATAGAATCGATAAGACCAATTTTAGACTTTCACAATGCAAGACTTCCATCAACTAATGCTCATGAACTATTTAGAAAAGCCATACTTTTTGGTAACGAATCTTCTTATAAGTTCTTTTATGATAATTATGAGGACATTGCTAACACTTCTTATCCTAATGATGCAACTTATATCTCTCCTTTACATGCCGCAATAGCAACAGGTAATACTGACCTTAGCACTAAACTTCTTAAAAATAAACGGCCCTATATTATTTATCATGCAGCACCTGGGAAACGTCATGATTTGCTTAACATTGCTATTGATATGAGAGATGAACTAACTGCCATAGCAATATTTGAATATGGTATTAGCAATAATAAAATTGAAGACATGGCCAGTATGATAGTTGATCAAGGCTCAAGTAAGCTTACCGATGACATTGATGACATGGCCTGTATGATAGCTGGTATAGGTCAAGACACTAGAAGGCTTACCGAAATTACTCCGTATCTTGCACATGCCGTTAATAGAAATATGCCAAATCTTGCAAAAAGAATTCTTGAGGAATTACCAAAAGAAGAACAGAATGAACAGTTTTTATTCGATTGCCTTCATGTAGCACTGGGAAGAGATTATCTTAATGTAGCCAAAATGTTTATGCTAGAACTGCCATATAATATGGTCCTCAAATTTATCCAAAAAAATATAAAAACAATACCAGATCAGTTTATTTCCAACTTTTTCACCGATCGCATTAAGAATATTGATGATCGCATAGCATTTATCGAATTCTTGATGCGCAATAATAAAATTAATGCCGCAAAAGAGTTAATGCTCACACTAGAACCAAATTTAGTTCTTGAATTTATCCAACAACATATAAAAATAATCCCGGATGAATTTATTAATTTACTTTTTGGTGATTATTTTAGTCCCAGATCAGGTCCTTCATCATTGCTTCGCTTTTACGACGACGACACCACAAAGAAGCTATTTGAATATTTTAACAAGGCTCTTTGTCCCAAAGCATTTTTTGAATTATTGATGCGCAATAATAAAACCGATGCCGCAATGAAACTTTTTGATTATTTAAAAGTCTCAGAACCACAATTAACTGCGCTTATTAATGGCAATGTACCACTTAGCGAAAAATTATTGGAAAAAGCTATCGAACGAAACATGAGAGGCGCTGTACGCTTGCTGATTAATAAAGGCTGCCCTGGAAGGGAACACGCCTTAGAAAGGTGTATCCATCACTCCCTAGAAAATCTTGCTTGTGAACTTATTCACGATGGGCATGGCTTTCATCTTCATACCTTATGGGTTCAAGCCTTTAAGAAATCTCAGTTTCATGTGTTAAAGAGCATGATTCGTCATGGTTTGAATTTAAATACCATTTCTTCTCTAAATTGGAATAAGGTACAACCTAACGATAATATCTTAATAGCGAGCTTAAGATATGGCAAATGGGATCTCATGATTGAGATATTAAAAAGAAAACCACCCATCAATTATGTACAAGAAGCGTTTGATAGCGTAAAGCTAAATTATCAAGCAAACGATCCCGCACTTAATGAATTAATAGAAGCTATCAAATCACTCTCGCAAGATGAGGACATGACGCCCTATCTTGAGATCATTCTTAGTGCTATTAACGAAACATCACCAGAGGCGGTATGTTTCGTTGGTAATGTGCTTTATGATGCCCATTTGCCGCAGTTGGCCTACCCTCTTTTAAAGGACGTGCCTTTTTCAGAGAAAATGCGAGAACAATATCAAAAGGCACAGTCGGCTTGTGCGCATATTGTGCTTAATAATTGTGAACAAAATGAAAGTAGGGAAAATAAAGAGCGCCGCATTGATGCAACGGTTGAACATCTGCTTGAAGCGAAAGATAAAGACTTAATTAAATTTTTGTTTAAGGATTTGTATAAACACCAAAAGCAAGCTGAGGCTCAAGCTCAGGCGCCCATGCCTGCGCCCGCGCAGGGAAGTAAGCAGGGAAGTAAGCCTGGAAGTGGCGGTTAAATAGAGCGCATTTTGTGGTGAAATTAAAACATCCACAAAATCATGCCCATCACAATAATTAAATACAAAAATGACATCAATCCGCCAGCGCGTATAAAATCGGAAATTTTATACTGCCCTGGCAAACTGATTAAGGCATTAGCTTGGTGCGTTGGCAACACAAAGGAATTAGAGGTTGCCACCGCGACCATTAAAGCAAAGGCACGTGGATCTGCCCCAATGGCTTGTGCTAAATGCACCGCAAGGGGCACCAAGACAATGGTCGCGCCCACATTGGATAACACCAAAGAGCCTACCGAGGCCATTAACCCAAGTAGCAATAACAATACCCATTCAGAATAACCCGAAAAAACATTTAAAATATAATAAGCAATCCAATCTGAGGTACCACTGGTTTGTACGGCTATCCCCAGCGGCATTAAACCTGCTAATAAAAATACGGTTTTCCAGCTCACGGCTTCATAGGCATCATCAATACTGATCACGCCTGAAAAGATCATACATACCGCACCAACTAATAAACCAATGGAAACAGGTAACCCCGTAAAAACAATTAAGCTGATTGCCAATACAAAGAAAAATACCGAAAACCACATTTTTTCAGTATGCATTTTTTGGCGAGGGTAGTCTGAGGTTACCACCACAAAATCAGGGTTTTTTTGCAGCGAGAAAAGCGCACCCCATTCACAAAACATGCCTAAGGTGTCGCCCGAACGTAAGGTTAAATTTCCAATTTCTTTTTTACCGCGCCTAACCTTATCACCACGGTGTACCGCTAAGACTTGAATGCCAAAATGATGGCGCATATGCAGATCCCGTAAATTCGTTCCAATTAATTGCGAGCTGGGTGGCACAACTGCTTCACATAACCCGGAGTGTGTGGGGTTAAGACGCTCTGCAAAGGCCGTTAAATAGGGCGACATTCTTAAGCCATATTTTTTAGCAAACTCATGCACTTCATCTCTGGGCCCTAACATGGCAATCACCGCCCCTTCTTTAATTTCGGTTTTTCGCAAGGGTGGCACATGAATATTATTACCAATTTTTACCCCAATAATCGCAATATCGGGGGGTAATAAGCCTTCCCATTGTCGTAAGGTGTTATTGGCAAGCGGGCTTGTGGAAGGTACGCGGCATTCACAAAAATCGGCACCAATACCGTAGATCTTTTTAAAATATGCCGGGCTTCCCCCATTTAAACCCGATTTTGGCGGCACCTTGGGTAACAGCCAATTGGCCAAAAACCCAAAATAAATCATGCCTGCAACCAGCAAGGTTAAGCCAATAGGAAAAACGCTAAACAACCCCAACATCGGAGCATCATTCCCCATTCTGTCGGTTAGGCCGCCCGAGTTACTCAATAAGCTGTTTAATAAAATAAGCGGGCCCGTACCCAACATGGTTAAGGTGCTGCCCAAGATGGCACAAAAGCTTAAGGGAATTAATAAGCGTGATTTTTCAATGCCGGTTGCATGCCTAATGCGCATGACTACCGGTAATAATAAGGCAACGGTGCCCACGCTTCTTAAAAACCCTGCTAAAAAGCCACCAATTCCCATGAGCACAAGACGAATACGATTTTCTCCCAAGCCGCCCCAGCGCATCATGTAATGGGCTAATTTTGCCACCACACCACTGCGCTCAAGTCCTGCGCACATGATCATCACGCCAATCAAGGCGATAACGGCATCGGATGAAAAACCAGAAAATAATTGGTTAGCAGGAACCAGCTTGGTTAAGCCTAATAACACCAACACTAAACAGGCGACCACATCTACCCGGACAATTTCGGTAACAAATAAGATC
The DNA here is from genome assembly GCA_964535225.1 of Uncultured Candidatus Berkiella sp. GTDB lineage: Bacteria > Pseudomonadota > Gammaproteobacteria > Berkiellales > Berkiellaceae > Berkiella. The sequence goes on from CAZHSJ010000066.1 coordinate 9,454, forward strand.
ACCGTAATAACAATGATCCCCAATACCAGCAAAATATCAGGCGTTAAGCCCGGGACGCCAAACACGGTGTTGCTCCGTTTATAGGAAGGTTGTAAGAAAGACCCTTTATAAAAAGTATAGGCGTTAAATCTGTGGGACGCTTTGATAAACCAAATCCCAGATCACATGGCCTAATTTAAGCCCACGTGCTTCAAATTTGGTCTGCGGGCGTTGAAATTGCTGTGGCGCAAAATTTCCCTTACCAAAGCAATTTTCAACCACCGTACAGGATTCTAAAATGGTTAGCATATGATCAGCATAGGGTTGCCAATCGGTGGCCAAATGAAAAGTGCCCCCTGCTTTTAATTTTTGTGCGACCAATTCAACAAAATCACGTTGCACAATACGGCGTTTATGGTGCTTTGTTTTAGGCCAGGGATCGGGGAAAAACAGCAATACCTTGTCTAAACTCTGATCTGGCACGGATTGTGTGAGCACTAAAATGGCATCTTCACTAAATAGCTTAAGATTCGTTAAACCCTGCGCATTGGCCTGCACTAAACAACGACCAACCCCCGGGGGGTGTACTTCTATCCCAAGATAATCACATTCAGGGTTGTCTTTGGCTAAGGCAATTAAAGAATCGCCCATGCCAAAACCAATTTCTAACACCCGTTTCGCGTCTCTTTGAAAAACCGAGCCCCAATCATAGGGCCTTTCGCTTAAATCTAAACCAAATTGAGCCCAATACAAGGCACGCGCAGATTGTTGGGATTTTGAGCTTCTGCCCTGGCGCAGTACAAAGCTGCGGATCGGTCGCGGTGATTTTAAATCTAAAGTCATTTCTCTAAATACTAAATAGGGTTTTAAGCAAAGCTGGGAATACTATCAAATGCGCTGGCACCTCGAAAGTCAATTTGACATAATAAACGGCAAATTTTGCGGGTGTAGTACAATGGTAGTACCTCAGCTTCCCAAGCTGATGGCGTGGGTTCGATTCCCATCACCCGCTCCACTTTCATGCAATTTTACGGAGCGCACAAATGGCCAATTTAGCCACCTCAACAGCAAAGGGCACCGGCAAATTTGTACGGTTTTTATTTTGGACTGTCCTTTCCCTTATTTCCTTGGGCGCCATGGTTGTCGTGGGTGTGTTTCTCTATTTTGATCCCAATGATTACAAAGAAGAAATTAGCCACTATATCACCCAAAAATCCGGATTGCCCTTAGAAATTCACGGCAATATCAACATGACCTATTTCCCATCCCTGGGCTTAAGTGTGCAAAATGTCACCATGACACAACCTGCCACCTTTGGCGAAGGGAATTTTATAGAAATAAAATCCCTAGATTTTAAAATGCCGTTGCGTGAAATCTTCGACAAACAATTTATTGTAGAAACACTCACCCTAAAAGGCGTGCAAATTCATTTAATTCAAAAAAAAGATGGGGCTACTAATTGGGATAGCGCAAGCTCACAAGTTAAACAAAAAAGTAGTTCATCAACACAATCTGATAAAAAAGAAACGCTTGATGCAACCCATACGCCTTCAAGCCCTAGGAAAAAATTAACTTTAGCGCTAAAACAATTTGATATTTCCGATGGGGTTATTACCTTTGAAAACAGAGAAAAAGGCGAGGTTTACACCCTAAGCGAGCTCACCTTAAAGGGTAAAGAAAGTGATGCCGCCAAGACTTACCCCTTACATGGAAAATTCAAGCTTAAACAATATAATGCCCTGTTGAAAAAAGAATTTATGAATGGCCAAATTAATATAGATGGCAAATTCGGCCTCAGTGGTAATCTCAATGCCGCTTTTAACGTTAGTGCTGATTTAACCTTACCTCAAAACGAACCCGGCTTAAAAGATATTACCGCCAAATCCATGGTAACACTTAAACCTAATAAAACTCTTTTGTTAGAAGATATTCAAGTTAAAGTAGGAGAAAATGACATTAAAGGAAATGTCACCATTCCTGCTGGCACAGCCCCTATTAACTTTACCCTTAACCTAAAAGAGCTGAATTTAGATAAATTTTCCGGCAAAATACCAAAGCAAAGCAAAGTTTCCGGTGAAGCGAAGCTTGTTAAAACACAATATATCCAGCCAGCCCCAACCAACAAAAAGAGCAATGGCCGCGTGCTATCGGGTGATATTACCATCGACAAGCTCACGCATGAGCGCATTGTCCTCACCAACGTAAAAGCCAAGGTGAATAAATCAGGGGATATCGTTAAAATTAATCCCTTAACTGCCTCCTTGTTCGAAGGAACCTTAAAGGCACAAATCACTAAAGAGCTTAATAATCCGGCTAAACCAACCCTTATTCAAGGTGACGTGACAGATATTCAAATTCAGCCCTTGCTGATTACCCTTAAAAATGAAAAACGAATAAGCGGAACCGGTTCGTTTAATTTCAATTTAATGCAACATAACGATGTTAATGGCATTGTTAAGGTTGGGATTAAAAACGGGGTTATAGAAGGCCTTGATGTAAAATATTACTTAAGTGTTGCTCAAAGTTTGGTGAGCAAAGATAAAACCCCGATTGAAGACACTAAACAAACCAAGTTCGGCGAATTAACGGCAACCTTAAAACTTCACGATCAAATGATAGACAACAATGATTTATCTATTATCGCGCCTGATTTTAAAGCGAATGGTGAGGGTAGTGTTTGGCTTGGCTCTAAAACCATCGAATATAAGCTTCAAGCGTATAAAGTCCATAGCGATAATCAAACGCGCCCTGACGATTACCCGCTTGCTATCCGCATTAAAGGGAGTTTAGATCACCCTAAAATCCAACCTGATGTGGATGTTTATATTAAAAAAGCACTAGAGCAAGAGCTGCAAAAACAGCTTGGCAAGCAGCTTGAAAAAAATATAGGAAAAGTACTAGGCGTACCCTCAAACGATCAACAAAATAGTGAAGGCGCGCAAAATAATGAGTTACAACAAAAGTTGGAAGATAAATTAAATAGAGGGCTCAAAAAATTATTCAAGAAAAAAGAATGACACCCCCTATTTGCGCTACCTGGTTTAGAAAAAGTGTACTCTCATGGTATGCAAAGCATGGCCGGCATGATTTACCGTGGAAAAGTCCACTTTCCCCCTATCGGGTGTGGGTTTCTGAAATTATGTTGCAACAAACGCAAGTCGCTACCGTTATTCCCTATTTCGATAAATTTATGCGCGCTTTCCCTACGGTTGCACACCTTGCAAAAGCTTCCCTAGACGATGTCCTTGCCCACTGGGCTGGGCTGGGCTATTACGCCAGGGGCCGCAACCTACATAAAACCGCGCAAATGATTATCCGTGATTTTAAAGGTACCTTTCCGCAAACAACGGATGCCCTCCAAACATTACCCGGTATTGGCCTCTCTACCGCTGGCGCTATTGTGGCGCAAGCTTTTAATGCTAAAGCCACCATTTGTGATGGCAATGTAAAACGTGTGCTAAGCCGTTTTCATTGCGTCAAAGGGGCGCTTAATGAAAAACAAACCGAAAATACGTTATGGGATCTTGCCTGCTTTTACACCCCTTCTAAAAATGTGGCCGATTATACCCAAGCCATGATGGATATTGGGGCAACCCTTTGCACACGCACAAAACCAAAGTGTGAAATCTGCCCTTTACAAGCCAAATGCGAAGCCTATAAACAAGGTAACCCCTTAAGCTTTCCTCAACGGAAAAAATCCAAACGTTTACCCTGGCGGGAAGTCCATTTACTGTGCGCAATTAATAAAAAACAAGAAATTTTGCTTTATCCTCGCCCTTTAACAGGGATCTGGGGTGGCTTATGGAGTTTACCTGAGTTTGAACAATTCAGTGACTTACAATCCTTCGCTCAAGCGGAAAAACTTCAAGCGCTGCCTGAGTTTAAGCATACCTTTACCCATTTTCATCTCTTGATTAAACCACAACTGATGTCAGGCAAAATACGTGTTAAGGATAAACGCATGCAGTGGGTTGGGGCATCTTCGCTTGCAACCATCGGCCTGCCTTCGCCCATTAAAAAATTATTGAGTCATGACATTATT
>CAZHSJ010000067.1:0-2837 GCA_964535225.1 Uncultured Candidatus Berkiella sp.
TCGCAATTTCTAGTTAGGAAAATCATAAAATGAGTTGGTTTCAAAAATTATTTCCATCAAAAATACGTGCATCCGCTTCGAAAAAAAAATCTATCCCTGAAGGGTTATGGACAAAGTGTGTTTCTTGCACGGCTGTTTTATTCAGAGCTGAGCTGGAAAAGAATTTAGATGTTTGCCCAAAATGTGACTATCACAATCGCATCAGCGCCAGAGTCAGGCTAACGCAATTTTTGGATAAAGCGATTTCAGAAGAACTTGGTACAACGATTGAACCACAAGATAAATTAAAATTTAAGGATACTAAAAAATACCGCGATAGATTATCCAGCGCACAAAAGGAAACAGGCGAAAAAGATGCCTTAGTGGTAATGAAAGGCACGGTGCATGGGATCCCCGTTGTTACGGCTGCATTTGAGTTTGGGTTTATAGGCGGCTCGATGGGGCGCGTGGTTGGAAATAAATTTATTTTGGCTGTGGAACAAGCTATTGCTTCTAGAGTCCCCTTTATTTGTTTTGCCACAAGTGGCGGTGCAAGAATGCAAGAATCCTTGTTTTCGCTTATGCAAATGGCAAAAACCAGTGCCGCGTTAACGAGACTCTCTGCGGCACAATTACCGTATATTTCAGTTTTGCTTGATCCCTGTATGGGAGGTGTATCAGCGAGTTTAGCTATGTTAGGCGATGTTAATATCGCAGAGCCCAAAGCACTCATTGGCTTTGCTGGACCTCGTGTTATTGAGCAAACCGTAAGACAAACCTTACCGGAGGGGTTTCAACGCAGTGAATTTCTATTGGAGCACGGCGCCATTGATATGATATTACATAGAAGAGAACTACGCGCAAGAATTGCTAGCCTCGTCTCAAAGTTCATGCATGAGCCATACCCTAGCGATATTGATAAAGTTGAAAGTCATTTGATTATGGATATACCAAAAGAATGACGAAACCAAACATGAACCTTGAGCTTTGGTTGCGCTATATTGAAGGGCAACATCCAAAAGAAATTTGCTTAGGTTTGGATAGAGTCTCAGCCGTTGCACAAAAAGCAGATGTAATGAATTTTTCTTGTAAAGTTATTACAGTTGCAGGTACAAATGGTAAAGGTTCAACGGTTGCTTCACTTTTTGCATTGTTGAAAGAAGCAGGTTTACAGGTGGGAACCTATACCTCGCCACATTTATTTGATTTTAAAGAAAGAATTCAAATAAATGGACAAATGGTGAGTGATGCGCATTTATGCGATGCATTTGAAAAAATCCAAAGCAGCAGAAATGATATACCCCTTACTTTTTTTGAATTTACGACCCTAGCCGCATTTTACCTTTTTCAACAAGCTCCGCTTGATGTGGTCATTTTAGAAGTGGGCCTAGGGGGGCAAAAAGATGCTGTTAATCTCATTTCTCCTGATGTGGCGATAGTAACGTCGATTGGACTTGATCACCAAGACTATCTGGGCGACACGCTAGAGAGTATTGCTTCTGAAAAAGCAGGCATTTTTCGCGAGAATCAAACCGCGTTGATTGGCAAAACTGCCAATATTCCAACGCTGCTAAACAAAGCACACGCCCAAAAGGTGAATCTTTACACAGAGGGTAAGGCGTTTAATCTTGATGAAACAACCGGCTCATGGAAATTTGGAAACGAAGCTAACATAGAAATTAAACATTATTTGCCAAATACTAGTGTCTCCTTGGCATTGGCTGCTTATACTATTTTGAGCAAGCGCTATTTTTCACTACCTGTATTAGAAAGAGTGATTTCGAGCCTTGAAAACGTGGTGATGGTTGGTAGGTGTTACCCTGTATGTTTTAACAATGCCAATATCGTGTTCGATGTTAGTCATAATCCTCAAGGGAGCATGCACTTGGCAGCGAAACTGCAAAGCTTAGCAACAACAAAGCGGGTGAAGGCAGTCTGGGCGAGCATGCAAGATAAAGATCTTGCAGGTATTGTGAAACCGATGAAAAACATCGTGAATGAATGGTATATAGGCAAAATTAAAAATAATGAACGTAGCGCTTCAAGTGAACAATTGAAAAAAGCATTATTAGCTTGCAATGTTAACAACACATATGCTTTTGAAACGATTGTGGATGCATTTAAAAGTGCGTTGCAAAGCGTTAGTAAGCTAGACATTGTTGTTGTGTTTGGCTCTTTTTTTACCGTGTCACAGGTGATGGAAGCCTGTTCTTTAGATGTTAACATGAGCCATAGTGGGTTAGCATTTCATTCGGAAAAACTATTCTCTTGAAAACTGCTTGAGAAAGTGAGTATTGCCATGGAAAAGATGAAAGAGAAAATTTTTGGGATCATTGTCGTGATAGCGTTAGGCATTATTTTTATACCTATGCTATTTACGAAATCTCAGCATATGCAATTGGCAAAAGAGTTGCCAAAATCGCCAGATGCAAAAGCGCAAACTGATTCAAAGCCAGAATTGCTCGAACAGTTGAAGGAGCAGATTGTAGCGCACCAAAAAGAACATGTTGCAGATCAAGAAGTGATCGAGCAAGAAACAACGTCACCACAGACAAATAATGAAACAGCGCTTCAAATGGCAACATTAAAAGAAAAGGAAAAACAAGCTGAAGCTAAGGCCAAAGAAGCACAAAAGCAAGCAGAAAGTGAAAAACAAGCGCAACTAGCAAAAGCCAAGGCAGAGGAAGAAAAACAAGCGCAACTAGCAAAAGCCAAGGCAGAGGAAGAAAAGCAAGCGCAACTAGCAAAAGCCAAGGCAGAGGAAGAAAAGCAAGCACAACTAGCAAAAGCTAAGGCAGAGGAAGAAAAACAAGCGCAACTAGCAAAAGCCAAGGCAGAGGAAGAAAAACAAGCGCAAC
>CAZHSJ010000067.1:2937-13396 GCA_964535225.1 Uncultured Candidatus Berkiella sp.
CGCAACTAGCAAAAGCCAAGGCAGAGGAAGAAAAGCAAGCACAACTAGCAAAAGCCAAGGCAGAAGAAGAAAAGCAAGCACAACTAGCAAAAGCTAAGGCAGAGGAAGAAAAGCAAGCGCAACTAGCAAAAGCTAAGGCAGAGGAAGAAAAGCAAGCGCAACTAGCAAAAGCTAAGGCAGAGGAAGAAAAGCAAACGCAACTCGCCAAAGCGCAAGCGGAAATTGAAAAACAAGCACAACTAGCAAAAGCCAAAGCAGAGGAAGAAAATCAAGCACAATTAGTAAAGGAAGCTGAGCAAGCAACGCTCGCTCAGGCTAAAGCAGACAATGAACAGACAAAAAAGACCGCAAAAAAGCCATCGCATAAGCTACAAAAAGAAGGTGTTTTTGCTAAAGAGGGGGTTTGGGTAGTGCAAGTAGGTACGTTTGCTTATCCAGAACATTCTTCAGCACTGTTAAGTAAACTAAAAGCACAAGGATTGCCAGCCTATTCACGTAAGGTGAGTAGAAATGGCAGAAATTTAACCATTGTTTTTGTCGGGCCTATTATTCGTAAAGAAGATGCCTCCAAAATGATCTCAACATTAGAATCAAAGTATCAGTTGAGGGGTATCATTGTTAGGTATGGTAAAGGGCGCTAGGTAGGAGAGACCATGTCAATAAGCACTCCAGATCTCATCATAGGCGGCATCATGCTGCTTTCTGTCTTGGTTGGTATTGTGCGTGGATTTGTAAAAGAATCTATTTCTTTAATTACGTGGGTGGTAGCAATTGGCTTAGCAGTTGTGTACACTAGTCAACTCTCTTTGCATATGACTTTTACCAGTTCCTCGTTTGTGAGAAATTTAAGTGCTTTTTTAATTCTCTTTGTGGGAACGGTGTTCATTGGAGCGATTATCAATTATATAGTGGGTGGCATGATAAGAAAGACACCTTTTAGTGCGCCCGATCGGGTTTTAGGATCCGTTTTTGGTGTTTTACGCGGTGCGTTTTTTATCACAGTCATGGTACTGATTGCGGGATTAACACCCTTTCCTAAAGAAAAATGGTGGCAGGATTCTTACGCTATTGGGCAATTTCAGGTATTAGCCTTATGGCTAAAAGATAGGCTGCCGGATGAAAATGCCAGTGTTTTCCGATTTACAGAAGAAACAGAAACTAAAGCTAAGGTAATAAAAGGTTCGTGAAAAGATGTGCGGTGTAGTTGGTATTGTTGCAACGAGTGAAGTAAATCAAACGATTTTTGATGCATTAACTGTTTTACAGCATCGCGGCCAAGATGCGGCGGGTATGGCAACGTATGAAAATAAGTACTTTAGCTTGCGCAAGGGAAACGGCTTAGTCCGAGATGTGTTCTCAAACCAGGATATGCAACGCTTGCAGGGTAACATGGGTATTGGCCATGTTCGTTATCCAACAGCAGGATCAGCCAGTGTTGAGCAAGCGCAACCTTTTTATGTCAATTCCCCTTTTGGTATTGTATTGGCACATAATGGTAATTTAACTAATGCCCAAGAATTACAAGACGAATTATTCAACGAAGATTTAAGACACATTAATACCTCCTCAGACTCAGAAATTATTCTGAACGTTTTTGCTCATGAATTACAGCAAGTAGCCCATATTAAAGCCACCAAAGAAGATATATTTAAAGCGGTAGCTAAAGTACATGAAAGATGCCGGGGTGGTTATGCCATCACCGCCATGATTGCAGGGGTTGGTCTTTTGGCCTTTAGAGATCCTTTCGGTATAAGACCGCTTATTTTCGGTAAAAAAGAAACCGCTTCTGGCACTGAAATCATGGTTGCATCAGAAAGTGTTGCCTTAACGTCATTGGGTTTTACGATAGTTGATGATATTGGCCCAGGAGAGGCACTATTAATTGAACCCAATGGTACTTACTATCGCCAACAATGTGCCAAACAATATAGTTTAAGTCCATGTTTATTTGAGTTTGTTTATTTTGCAAGGCCAGATTCGATTATTGATAAGATATCCGTATACAAAGTTAGGATGAATATCGGTCGCAGGCTCGCAGACAAAATCAAAATGAATTGGCCAATTGAGGATATTGATGTTGTTATTCCTATACCTGAAACAAGTCGCAATGCGGCAATTACTTTAGCCAATAGCATTGGGATTGAGTACAGGGAAGGATTTGTAAAAAATAGATACATTGGCCGCACATTTATTATGCCCGGCCAGGTGATCCGCAAAAAATCGGTAACGCAAAAGCTTAGCGTAAATGAACTGGAGTTTAAAAATAAAAATGTATTGTTGGTGGATGATTCCATTGTGCGAGGAACAACCTCCAATGAAATTATTCAAATGGCGAGAAAGGCCGGTGCAAGGAAAGTTTACTTTGCCTCCGCCGCCCCTCCAATACGGTTCCAAAATATTTACGGAATTGACATGCCAAGTAAGGAAGAATTAATTGCGCACAATAAAACGATAGAAGAAATTCAGCAAAACATTGGTGCAGATAGGTTAATATATTTAGATTTAGAGGATCTGGTTTTCGTTGCAAGGGAAGGGAATAAGACTATAGAAAAATTTGAAAGTTCGGTGTTTGACGGTATTTATTTGACAGGGAATGAGTCGCGTTATCTTACCAGGGTTTCTCAAACACGTTCTGACACAGCAAAGCGAAACAATGCTATTGATGAGTGTCAGATACTTTAAGAATAATATTGGTTTTGAGGTGGTAAGATGGCAGGGTATAAAATACTGGATTTTGATATTTCGGGAATGAATTGTGGAAGTTGTAGCTCACTGATTGAAACAACGTTGAGCACCCTAAATTATGTGTATGAAGTCAACGTAAACTGGGTTACTAAAAGAGCAATCGTCGTTGTAAAAGATGACATTACCCCTCAAATCATTATAAGTAAAATCGAAGAGGCGGATAATAAATTTAAAGCCGTTTATCGCTCTCCTGAATTTGAAAAAACCTATTATTTTCGCATAAAGGGCATGAACGATGCTGATGATGTTAGAAAAATAAAAGAAAAGCTAGAAGAACAATCAGAAGGAAAAGAAAGCCTTAATTCTGTTGAAATCAATTATTCTACGAATGTGGCGCTTATTACAGCTTACGCGCCTGATGCAGCAAGAAGTAAAAAAGTAGCAGCTGAAATTAAAGCAACCATCGAATCTGCCATAAAAAATAAACCGCTTGTTGCAACGCGCTTTATGCCTAAAATTAAGGAAGAAGTTAGCAATCAAGATGGATCTCATTATCGTCGTCGCGCCATTATCAATGCTTTAGTTGGTATACCTTTATTTTTGTTAAGCGGACTTGTTCCTCTCCCATTAACATTAAGCGGCCAGCTTATTGGGCTGTTTATTGGTGGTATTACTTTTGGCGTAATGTGGCAAACAGGCAAAGAGTTTTATAAAGGCGCTTGGGATAAGTTTTATCATCAACGCTCGTCGGACATGAATACCTTAATTGCGCTTGGAACAAGCAGTGCTTTTTTCTATTCCATGCTTATTGTCGTAGTGCCTTGGTTATTTCCTTTAGCCGCATTACAGTACCATTTTGTTGCTATTAATATGATTCTAGGCATTGTTAACTTGGGCAAAGGTTTACGTGCAAACGCAGAACAGCAAACTAGAAGTAAGGTCCAAAAATTAGCACAAGTGTATGTAAAGCTACAGCCACAACATGGCAGAGTGTTAAATCTTCCCTATAAAGAAGGCATGACAATTAATAACAGCATGTTTGTGGAAAAGCATTATTTACAAATAAAAAAAGGAGACATTGTTGAGGTATTGAAAGAAAAACGCGTTCCTGTTGAAGGGGTGATAATTAGCAATACTAAAACAACAGTTGATGAGGAAACCTTAACCGGGGAGCCCAGTAACACGAAGGGCAAGGGCGATGAGGTGTCCAGCGGGACATTGAATAAAAAGAATACCATTCTAATTAGAGCAACTAAAGATGGGAAAGACGGCCATCTTACGAGAATTATTCAAGATGTTAATAAATCAAGTGCTACCAAACCACCTATTTCAAAGCTAGTTGATAGATTAGCAGTAGTTTTTGTTCCTGTTATTGTGGCTATAGCGGGCGTTTCAGTATTGGGGTGGTATTTTTTAGGTCCTGCACCTGTACTTCCTTGGATGATCAAGAGTGGGATGTCGGTTTTATTATGTGCTTGCCCTTGCGCACTCGGATTAGCAACGCCTATCTCTACAGCAATCGGGATCTATAAACAATTACACAAGAAAATTCTGGTGCACGATGCTTCAGCATTAGAGGTGGCCTCTCAAGTAAACACGGTGGTCATTGATAAAACAGGCACGTTGACACACTCTGTTGTTCATGATGTAGCGGTTGTGCCCCAGATGCCGGATTGGACCAAAGAAAAAGTAATTCAATACGCAGCAAGTTTGGAAAGAAGTTTTGATCATCCCATTGCAAGATCTTTTGTTAATGAAAATTCATCCCACGACATGCTTTATTGTGAAGGTGCAGAAAAAGATGAAGAAGGGGTTTATGGGATTGTTAATGGTTTAAATGTATTAGTCGGTAGTGCACAACATCTCAAAAGGCATAACGTGATAGTGCCTGATGACTGTCTTGCGCAAGAATTGATAAACGAGAAAGAGGCAATGTCGTCTGAGTATGTTGCTGTGGAAAAGAATTGTATTGCGACGGTTGCTTGTAAGCATAAGATAAGAACAGATGCTAAAAAACTCATTGATGGGTTAAAAGCTAGGGATATAAAAGTTATTATGTTAACAGGCGATCAAAAAGAACCGGCAAAAGCGGTAGCACATATGCTTGAAATAAATTTATGCGTTTATAAAAAAAGCTCTAAAGAAAAAGCTGAATATATTGAAAAGCTTATTAAGGAAGGAAATATTGTTGCCATGGTAGGTGATGGCGTTAATGATATTGATGCGATGGGCAAGGCTCATCTGGGCATAGCGGTGGGCTCTTGGACACATGCGTCTTCTGTTGCCAAAGTGGCAACACAGCAACTTGATTTTATTCCCTTTTTAATCATGGCAAAAGAAACCATGAATAATATCCACCAAAATTTATATTGGACAGGTTTTTATAACTTATTAAGTTTAACAGCGGCAACTGGCCTTTTATATTACGCTTTTGGTTTTGTGTTAAATCCCATTGTTGCCAGTTTGTTAATGGCTTTTTCGTCATTCTCTGTTGTTATCAATTCGATGAGGTTAGCGCATAACATTGACTACGCGATGAACCTGTACGAGGGCAAAATCCAGCCGCCACGAAATATGTTTGAGAAATTAAAACAATATATTCCTTTTCAAGGGTTGGTTGATGTTCTTTTATCGGCTGTTTCTATCAAGAAGACAGAAGATAAAGTGGCAGTTGGAACTGATGGTGCTCAAGCGTTGCCCCAACCGTTGCAGCGGATCCCTTCAATTAATACACCGTTAAAGAAAAGGTCGCCACCTTCGTCACCACAAAAGGGAAACAAAGAACCGATTGTGGTAGAAGATACAAAGATTAAACAAGAGCCTGCTACTCATGTGCCTTCGTTTGTGCTGTAATTGATGCAAGGTATTTGGCCAACTATAAAAGATAGAGCATACTGATTCTATCGCAATCAGCATTTGTGCTGTTACAATACTTTTGGTCTTGGAATGTTAATACTGTTTTAAAAAATAGCTCCTTGGAGGGTGCAATGCAGCATTTATTACTTAAATCTTTGATTGTTTTGGGTGCTATGGGGTTGTCAATGAACTCATTTGCTTCACCAGTAGATGAAGCAAAAGATAAAGCAGTGCATGAAGCTAAAGAAAAAGTGCAGGATACTAAAGAACAAGCAACGCAAGAAGCCAAAGAGCAAGTAGAGAATAAAGATCAAGACGCAGCTAAAGCAGATGAGTCTAAAGCAGATGAAGCTAAGGCGGAAGACTCCAAAGCTGAAGATAAAAAAGCGGATGACAAAGCTGCAAAGTCAGAAGATAAAAAACAAGCAGATCATAAAGCAAAAGAAAAATCTTCCTCACATAAATCGCAAACCAAACAAAAACATAACCGTAAAGGTACCGCTCCCAGCACAGGACAAGTAAGAGAAGCAGAACCACGCGTTCCTGGCGATGATAGTGGTAGTAAAATGGATATGGACAAGTATTAGAAATCAACTGCTTTAAGTATGGTTGAGAACAGTTAAGGGAATAAAGATTATGCATAAGCAGATTTTGTTAAATACCTTGTTACTGATTGGCGCTATCTGTCTTTCTACAAGAGGTTTTGCTAATACAGATGCTCTGATAGATCCTGATCAAGGAACAAATCAAATTGTGCAGCAGGGATTGTCTCAGGGTACTGATCTTGAAGCGCAAATTACCGGGCAAAATACCCAAAGTGAATTTGCTGCTGAAGATGACACTTCTGAAGATATGGATTAAGCCTTTCTCTGGGGGCGGGCACTTGCCTATGTTAAAACCTACGGCAAGGTAGCCCCAGGCCCGCTCCATTTCTAATTAATTCAAGTTTAAGACTATTTTTCTATAGGCACCTACGTACCGTGCTTTAATCTTGAGAGATAGACAGATCGCGGTAATGAGCATAGGATCCGATCTCTTAATACCGCCATGATACTTTGGATCTCTTTGGCATAAAGCGCGGAACGTAAGCGTGCGCAGGTAGGGGTTGGTATCTTATCTTTGTGGGGATCCTTTAGGGGCCGGCTTGGCGAACTACGGCGCGGCTTGGTTTTTTCTTTTAACTAAACAAATAATCGTAATCGCTCTCGACTTTACTTAAGCTCAGTCGATTCAAGAAATTAGCAAAACACATCCACGCGGTAATGGCATTCATATCCTTGATTTGGGGCGGTAAATATTTCGGGGGAATAATAATGCCTTCGTCGATAAGTTGAGCGATATCACGAATATCTTCTAAGGTTGTTTTTCCACAAAATAGCATCGGTATTCTATCGAGCAATCCTTTTCTTACCGCAAGCTGTAAGAAATTGTAAACTGTGACAAAACCTTTAGCATAAGATAAATCTTTAGTAAAAGGCCCGCTCGTAGGAAGGCTTCCACGAAAAACACGGCTAGAGAGTACATAGCAATCGTCTGCTGAGTATCCTTCTGTGCGAAAAAATTCAAAAATATCTAAAAAGGTTGCACCGTCTTCTGCAAGCTCAACGGCACGAATACGGTTTGAGATTTTTTTCAACCTCGCAGGGTAGGAAACTAAGCTAATAATTTCCATCAATATAGCAAGCCCCTCTTGGGTTACGGTAGAAGAAGGGGGGCCCTTACTGAGAAAAGTACAAATTGGTTGTGCTTTACCATTTAACGTGGTGCCAATGTGAACTAAACCTTCATGAATTTCTAAAATTTTAAGATCGCGCGCGTTAAATTTAGCATCTGAGCGAATTTTTATATAATCTGCGCCCGCAGCGGCGTCAGCAATAATGCCATCGCTTAAAATAACACGTACTTGTTTATTGGGATCAGAGAAATGAACGTTAAGAGCATTTTGCAAAATCTCAATGGCATCATCTGCCGGAATATTGCGTTCTTCTTCTTCTAGTGCTTGGCTTTTTCCAATATTACTTAATGCATCTGCCATTAACATGCCAAGCTGTGCAAGGGTAGGATCGCCCACATGAAAAACGTCTTTAGCGGAGCCGAAAAGTTCTTGTGAAAGATAAGTGAATTCGTGTGTGCCGCGGCGTTCAAGCATATGAAGTACTTTTAAATACTCGCCACAGATCCGACGCATGATTTGCCCAACAGGGTTAAACTGCCCCAGTCTTTTCGTTGCTGCACGCTCAATAAGATGAAACAGCTGACGTTGTTTGGGCCAATCCAAATTCACATTTTGACGATAATATTCTGCATTAACATCAGGTTGTTCTTTACATTTTTGAGCGAAAAATTTTTCCTTTATTTTGTTATCCCACTTTACGGCATCTAAGATCCGAATGGGCGTTTGTGCATTCACAATGGCATCAGATAGCGCTTTGATATCTTCTTGATATTTTGTAAGCTCAAGGGGCTTTTCAGCGGTTTCTTCTTGCTCTGCTTTTTTCTGGGTTGCCATCATAATCTCTTTTATATCAGTCTCTTATTCATTATAGCTGAGTGCGACTTAAATGGATGAATCATCCTTTAGCCTTAAAAGCTTGAGAATAAGCGCTTTGTCCTATAAAGTGCCTTCAAATAAAGGTACCTATCATAAGCTATCAGATCTGCTTAGTTAACTGAAACAATTTTCAGGGTTTTTCATGCTAGAAATTTTTGCAAGTTATTCAAGTAAGTTTTTTTGCTCTTTTGTTATCACACTGTTATTTTTGGCAGTCTATGCCATAGCGTGCCTTTTATTATCACAAAAGATTGAGGATCCAAAGCGCTATAATCAAACCCGGATCAGGATGCGTTACCTGCTTATCACCTTATTTCTTGTTTGCTTTGTTAAAATTTGGGTTAACGGCTTTATTCAAATCGTCGCTTTTATCGGTTTTATTTCAGCTGCTATCACGATTACGCAAAAAGATAACTTGATGAATATAATTGGTTGGTTAATTATCAACTGGAGAGAATTATTTCATGAGGGTGACTACATTAAAATAGCCAATAATATAGGGATTGTAAAAACGATAGGGGTGATGTATTTCACACTTCAAGAAACTAATATCGACTTCCCACACCACAATACAGGCAGAGTTATTAAGATCCCAAATGGCTTGGTTGCAAGAAATCCCGTTCTCAATTATTCCTATGAAGTTTTTACTGAATCTACCTTAAGTTATGTGTTTAAACCCACAGGAAATTTCGATTTAATTGAAAAACTCTTTTTAACCATAAAACAACAGATGCTCCACTATCTTGAGCAAGCGTTTAAAATGGGAATTGATTTTAAGCAAACCGTGGAAGAACTTAGCCCAAAACATGTGATTAGAATTCGCCAGGAAAAACCAGCTGGTTTTGAATTGGTGATGATGTTTTATTCTAAATACCAAGATAAACCGGCGTTATTAAATCAAATCAATAAAACCATTATTGCTTTTTCACAAGCTAACCCTGATTTAGTTATTGCATTCGACTAAACGGATGTAAATAGGGTTGGTAAAAACCGCCATTTCTAAAATCATAAGGATAGTAAGAATATAAGCGATAGCTTAAGTTGGGATCGGTTGCCCACCCTTCTCTTGGCATAGCATCAAAGGGTTTTTTATCGCTCACCGTTTGCATGTAACTTGTTTTAATGTTTTCACTTTTGCAGCCGAGCATACCAAACGTGCACAACAGGAAAGTGAATATAACAACAGTTCTCATTATTAACTGCCCTTTAAATCTTATGGACAATTAATAAAACATAGCAATTTTAGCGCGAGCTGTTACCTAATATGTAGTTCAGCGGCGAGTAGGGTATTTCTTAAAAGCGTGGACACCGTCATGGGGCCTACGCCACCGGGTACCGGGGTTATCCAGCTTGCCCGTTGTTTTGCGCCCTCAAAGTCGACATCGCCAACAATTTTTCCGTCGTCAAGTCGATTAATGCCTATATCAATTACGATAGCCCCTTCTTTAATCCACTCTCCTGGAATAAGGCGGGGTTTACCCACAGCAACCACTAAAATATCTGCATGCTCAACATGTTGTTTTAGATGTTGTGTGTAACGATGGCAAATCGTCACCGTGGCATCTTGATTTAATAATTCAAGCGCCATAGGTCGGCCCACAATACGAGAGGCGCCAACAACACAAGCCTGCTTTCCTTGAAGCGAAATTCCTGTGTGAGCCAGCATCGTCATTACGCCACTGGGTGTGCAGGGATGTAACCCTTGTTGATGTTGTGCCAATTTGCCCAAATTAAAGGGATGAAAGCCATCGACATCTTTGTTTGGCGCAATGGTATCAATTACTTTTTCCGTTGAGATATGTGAAGGTAAGGGTAACTGGACAAGAATGCCATCGATATGGTCGTCCAAGTTTAACGCTTGGATTTTATCAAGCAAGGTTTGTTCTGAAATGTTTGAGGGGTAGTCAAAGGCTTGAGAATAAAAACCTACCTCTTGGCAGGCGTTACGTTTTTTTTCAACATAAAGTTTAGAGGGGCCATCATCGCCAACTAAAACAACCGCTAAACCAGGAGCACGTAAACCTTGTGCGAGCCTGGCTTGAACCTGTTGCTTTATCAATTCACGCTCTTGTTTTGCGAGGGCAACGCCATCTAATATTTTTGCAGTCATTGTGTTAACTTTTAAACCTGTTTAGACATGTATTGTATTTTAGTGGCCCACATTAGTGAACCCCAGGGACAAAAGGGGAATTATGTGATGTTTGACGTCAAAAAGCGAAATGAGTATGATGCGCCATTCTAAAAAGGCTAGGCCGCTTAACTTTGCCTTCTATTAGTAGTGGCAACTAGATGATTGTCTTTAAGATTTCTGCTAAAGTGCATGCCACCGGGGTATAGCGCAGTCTGGTAGCGCGCCTGCTTTGGGAG
>CAZHSJ010000068.1:0-13153 GCA_964535225.1 Uncultured Candidatus Berkiella sp.
AAAAATTAACAGGAAATAAATACCAAGGTTTTTGAAAAACAATTTCATATGAGCCTTTGGCTAATATTTTAGTGTCATCCCATAAGTCATATAACCTAGTTTTACATTTCATTATAAATCTACTACTTAGGCTACTCATCATTTTCTATATGCCCTTAAAGGTTCATTTGCCGTCTCATTAACTGAAGCTAACGCGCCAAGTGCAGGCTCTGACGCCATGGTTTGGATCCCTTTATCAATTGCTTGAAATAATAAAGGACGATTGCCGGCCAGCATTTCTGTTGTGAAGGGCACCGAAGGGTTGGTTAATGCAACAGCGCCGCTATTAGTCACCACTTCTAAGCCACCTCCTGGATTTTGCCCAAGGCCTGGGGCAGGGCGCGTGATAAAGGCTTCATTAGGTTTTAACTTACCTTCAATTGCAAAGTCGATATTTTTAACATTTGCCTCAGGGATCCCATACTTAATGGCATAAGTAGGCATATTAGGTGATTCTTCTACTGCCCAAAACTGACCTTCTATGCCCTTACTTCCCCTAGAAGTTTCAGTTGGTCTTGTACCAGCCCTATACATACCCTTTCCATCTTTAACAGCTTGCCTTGCTCTAAAATACTTTGGATTGAAACTTTGATAAGCATATCCATATCCTGTAGGTATGGCTAAGCCCCTTATATCCATTCCCTTACTAATTAATCCTCTAGGTGCCCCACCTAAGGCACCACCAAATACAATAGAGGTACCTATTTCTGAAAGGGTTTCAGTCCGATAAACGCTTTCTCCGAGTGCAAAATCTTCCATCGCATCGTGGTACAACACGCCTCTTTGAGCATTTCTTTCTCTAGCACCTTGTGTTGAAAGTCCAAACATAAGATCGCCCATAGCGTTATACCCGTCCCAAATAGTCACTCCAATATTCTTCCCCGTATCAATAGGATGTAATATTGCGTTAACAATACCGTCCCTTGCTTTTTCTACGCCTCGGCAAAAACCAAAAATATGATCCCAAACGGGATTATCATCATGTAATGGCACAGCTGAAGGTAAACTAAAAGGCTTGTTGGGTTTTGGGGCTGCGTCGCCATAAATATTTATATTAAAGCTCCCATTTTCATTAAAAGTCACAAGTGGGTGTTCATCTTGTGAAGAAGAGAGAGAATATAGTGGAATCGTTCTATCTTGATATGAATCAAGATAATTATTACTCTCCACAAACCAAGTCCCAGGGTTGCCAAATTCATAAATAGATAACTGAGCATCAAAACCACTTAATCCAGCTATTTCAGATTGGGCCTCTATCCTATCAGTCATGTTAAAGACTGGGCTAAGTACTTCCCTTTCAAGCTGAACGGTTAACGCTTGTGGCTCTAAGTGAGTTTCTACCTCTATTTTGTCAGTATGTACAGGTTTGGGATCCCTAGTACCATATAGCCAATGTAACCCTTTAGCAGCTTCCTTCATTGAGGCTAACTCTTGTTGGACTTTTTCTTGGTTTGGAATAAAAGCGGCAACAGCAAAACTATGGTTACTGTCCTTAACAACTTCAGTTTCTTTATCAGCAACTGTATTGATACCAGGTAAAGTATCGGTCGCAACATTATCTGCTATAACGGTAGGACAATGGACTGCTTCCGTTACTTTATGCGAATGTGATAGATCAGCATAAGGTTCACCTTGTGCAGTAAAATTAAAAGAGCCACCCTCTTTGCGCTGCTCACTGTGATCTTGAGCTACGGTGCCAGTAACAGTGGGCAAAGCATCTTCATCATCTAAACGGGTTAAGGTTGATGTTTGAATTTTAGAACCGTTGGCCAGGTGGATTTCATTAGCAGCAACATCTCCCTCACCTAAGGCAACCCCTGCCTTTTCATTTGTAGTGACTTCATCTACAGCATGGATTTGATGATGTGCACCAACTGCGCCACCGGTACTTAGGTTAACCCCAGTTGAACGATGATTTTGGTACTTTGTGTTCTGCAGCGTTGTAAAACTCATTTCTTGGGCCTTAACTGCCCCTGTTTCTGCTTGAATTTGTATCTCACCGTCAATTTTTTTTCCACCATTTATCTGAGCTGAATCACGGGCATGCAGTTTTGCTAAAGAATATTCCGTAGCCTGTTGTGTTTGCTTATCATGACCCACGCTAAAACTGGCGTCCTCTGGATTAAGAGGATTAGCACCTATAGAACGCGTTTGTGTGTTACTTCTATAGCTATAAGTGCTGTGGCCACTAGTAGCTTTGATACCTTCAATAAGAAAAATGCGAAGATGTTCTGCATCTACGGTTGCACCATCTAACAGGTGTAATTCATTACCTAATAATCTAAAGGTACCACCCACGAATAAATTGGTTGAGATGGTTTGGCTTGAGTGTGTTTCAGTCGTTGTTTTTGAAGTACTAAACGTAAATTTGGGGTTAAAATGGCGCTGATTATCTGCACCCATCATTGTAAGACCTATTTGATCGGTGAATACCCCAATAAAATCTGCAGGTGTCCCTCCAAATTCATTACAGGCATGTGCCACAAACGCTGACATATTCCAGGCATTTCTAGCAGAATTTAATAACGGCTTTGGTAGTTCAGCCATATTTTCCACATTAAGTAAGTTTTCAAGTTCTGCCTGATTCCAACCACAAGAATTCATTAAACTGGTAAAGACAGCTTTGGCGTTATGCCCTTTTAATACCTCTAGCAATTCTTGGCCGGTTATACCAATTTTGAATTCTTTTATGGTGGTCGTATTTTGGTAGGTTTGATCTTGACCACGAAAAGTTGTTCTATTCGCAACGATGTCAGCCCCACCTAAGGCACCTTGAACCGCGTCCAAGGTAAAATCATGGCATCTAACGATAAGCTCACCACCTGTAAAAATATAACTACTATAAACTAAAGTCTCCTGTGTTTTAGACTCAACTCGTTTAGTACTCAAAAGAGATCTCGATTTATAGGAAAGCGAGGATTGCTTTTCAAGCGCAATACCATTAATAGCAACTTCTTCTTTTGCTAACAATGAGGTATCACCAGCAGAGCTAATCACTACGTGGTCAAGCTTTATACTACCCTCTGGTGCGGCTAGTACAACATTACCATTATTTGCTGCAATATCATCTTTTGTAGGAATGTAACCAACCTCATGCTCATGCGCAACGCCATTAACTTTGCCATGTCTTGTTAAACTTAAAATTTGATCTATTTCATAGCGAGCATACTTTGTGTTAGCAAAAATACCTCTTGAACCATATAAAAAGCTATATTGATCTCCCCAAAAGCTAAAGCCTGCAGTAGTCATCCTATCAGAGCCGATAAATATATTTTGGCCTGTGCTCCCTATTTCTGCATTATGCCACTCAGGTTTGACATACCAGTTTTGTCCTGCATCATGCAGCACCCCGGTAGGGTTTTCACCATGTTGGGTTTGTATCGCCTCTTGAAAACTGTCTATATAATAAATAAAATTGCCTTCATTGCCTGAGAGGAATTTACCTCCACTTTGTCCAAAGTCACCAACATATCCTCTGTGACCTAAGGCTTCAATAGTCCCCGAGTTTTCAACAATTTTTGTTGTGTCGCAAGCTTGCGCGATAGGGTTTTGCTTAGAATAGGTAAAATATTCTACCGAATGCTCTAATTGAGCATCATTCTGTAATGCTTTTACATTCCAAAATAAAATATCATCTGACCAAATATGACCTTGATTTGACATGCTTTCGGCCTGAAATAAACCGCCCTCTTTCAAGGTTAGCAACGTGTTTGCACCTTGCCCAAAAATGTTACTCACATCAAAAAAGGCTTCTCTTAAAAAGAGGGTATGATCTGCAGAAAAATCAAATGCTCTGCCAACAAACCTAAATGCGCTATCATAAGTTTGGCTATTGCCAGAGGAAAACAGCGTTGCACCTGGCGCATCTAAAATAAAAGTTGCATCACTGTGAACTTTAGGTAATTGCCATATAGGAATAAGCGCATCACTTTGAGGTAAATGCAATTGAAAAATATTAGCAAAATCGGAGCTAATATTCAGAAGCGGTACACTTGCGTCAGGCACATGGTCTAAAGTTAGATCGGTGAGTTGAATTTTAGTAAAGGCATCATTATCTATGAGTGTATTTTCATTTGCCTCAATCACGGCGAGGCCAATATTATCTTCTTCATCTTTATGCCAAGTTAACTTTTCCGGCCCTTGGTTTCCACTTGCTTGGGTTGTTACGACGTCTGCTTGAATAGCACCTTCTTTTTCTATCTCTTTACTTTCGAAAGCAACTTCTTTTGAAACTAATCGTGAATATTTAGCATTAACCACTAATTTATCAGACATCAGTCTAATTTTTTCAACTCCGATGATAGTTCCTTCATTCAGCGCTTTTTCATGGCCTTCAAAATGTACAAACTCACCAACGATTTGGCCTTCATTTTTAGCTAGCAAATCGCAAAGAATCTCAACGTCTTTTTTTGAAATTATCCTGCCATTTTTATGGTTGCGTATAATTCTATTGGCTGTTGTCTTAATCTTGCCCAGTGATTTTATATCGCCAAAGTTTTCAATTAATCCTAGACAGGTTAAATAAATAGCTTCACCTGCATCAATAACACCTGATTCAAAATTAATAAAATAAGAGTGAATGGTTTGTGACACTTTTTTACTTAAAAGACTACCATCTTCTTTTCTATTGGTGAGATCCTGACCATAAACACTAACTGTTCCTGACGCTTTAACAACATGATTGTTGGTTGCATGCCCTCTAATGTTTAAACCTATATCCCCAGTAACTTCCATAATACCTTCATTATGAAGCATGTTAACAAACATACCTAAATAGCCATGGGTTGCGTATTCACCATTAACGGCTTTTTGTACTTCAATTAAGGATTTTATTAACGTTGTTCCGAGTTCTTCTGCATGTAGGGAAGATTCCTTTGACAAATTACTCTGAGCTAAAGCACTCACATCAATCATAATATCTTGCTTTTGATACTCAGGAATGGTTTGCTTAATGGCTTCTAAAGCGTCTTCATTTATTTTATCAAGTTCTTCCTGGGTCAGGTTACCTGGAATATCACTCACTGGTTTTTGATCATCAGTAGCAGATTGTGTTTCAATCTGTTCAAGCATGGCAGCTGGAACATGCTCCACTTGATCTTGCTGATCTAACGTTTGCGCTTGTGTAACGGCCTCGGGGTTAGACCTATTTAAAGTGGCTCGAATTTTATCAGAGCTCAAAACTACGATTAGGCTGTTTAATGTTTCATTAACAACTGCTTGAGTAGATAATTTATCTTCTTTAAAATTGTTATAGAGCGCTTTCCAGTGCGCCATTCTAAATAACATCCTGGCCGTCGTTTGCAGATCATTTTGCAGGGATTCGTCCAATACACCTGCTCTATTAGCAGCATGCAGCACACCATAAACAATAGACTGTACATACAACTCAGAGCGATGTCCTTGGTTCAAAATAAAATGAATAATATCAATTGGTTTTACACTTAAATCAAAACCGATTAATTCATAGGGTTCTAACTTATATAATGCCTCTCTGAAAACAACTTCCGAAATTGATTTTAGATTTTCTTTCGCTTTTGCTAGCTCTTTATGATCTTCATTACTCCATGCGCGATAAGCACTAGCTGATATATCAGCCACCTTTAATGCCATACGTGAACTATTTACAATCTGTGTAGCAAGCTGTAGCCATTCCACATTTTCTGGTGTTAATAACCCACCTGAGCACACTGACAACGCTCTGGTAAATGCTTCTAGGAATTCTAAGCTTTTGTATATAAATTTATCTTCTGAATAGTAGGCACCATAAAATTGATACAAAACATTTACTAATAATGCCGCCTTTTCTTGGCTTGAACTTAATAAACCGATGGAGGGTACAATATTCTCTAATACTAAAGATATCAATTCAGGTGTTTGAATTGTCTCTCCCTGAGAATGCCGCCGGAGTAAATCCCCGCCTCTATATAATGTTTTGGCGATGAGCAAATATCCACGCGCAGCTATCGCGGTTGGGGCCGGCAAAAGGGAAGTTAATTCAGCGAAGTTAATACCAGCATGAACTGTGTTTAGCGCCCAATCCAAGGAAGAGAGCGTCGTTTTTTGACCGCTTAGCACGAATCCTGCTTGATTCACTTGGGGGGCATTAAAAACACAACTAACCCCCTTAACAATAGCACCAATGTAGTTAGTTATAATAATGTTAGAGCTTAGCCTCGTTTGATTAGCGATAACAGCTCCAGAATTTGCAACACGAGCAGCACCATTAATAGCAAGCTTACCCTGCTGTGTCATAACAACACTATTGCGCTCTAAATTAACGACATGTGCCTTAACCGTTCCAGCATTACCTGCGATTAAATTTCCCCTATTATCAAACAAATCGGAAATTTCAAGCGTATATTCCTTTTCAGCAATCAGCTGGCCTTGCAAGGACATCCTTTGAGCTTGTACATGTGTAGTACTGGCTACCAACTCACCATTTAATGAAAATGATTCCTTTGATTTTAGCCTTGCATCCTTAAATGAAAGTTTGCCATTAAGTTCAAGCTTATTTGCTTCTAAATTTAAGTTCGTACCATTAAACAAGTTGCTTTGTTTGGCCAAGGATATGTTATTAGCTTTAACAGACAAATGATTTACATGAGAAATAGTTTCAAGTGAAAAATCAGCATAAGTATTAACGATTAGCTGGCTATTTGGTAAGTTAGCAAAGCTTAACTTAATATCACCCTTCGGTGACAAAATAAAGGCAGCATCAGGTTGTGAAATATTATCGTTATTTACAAGCAATATGTAAATTAAGTTATCATGATTAATAATTTTCCAGTTTCCAGTTTTTTTATGCAAAGCCTTTTTAGACCATGGATTTATTGTGTATCTATTACTTTCTTTACCAAAGGCGTCTTGTTCTATAATCGATAGCTCCGCTCCTTCATTTGAATGCCGAATATAAATCTTATATGTAGAACGAATACTTTTCGCAGAATAATGGAGCTGTTTTTTTAATTTATTAATTTCATCTCGTGCAAGACTTAGTTTAACACCCTTTGATTTAAGAATTTTGGACACTTTGGAATGCTCATAAATTTCTGCCATATCCAAAGCAGTACGATTTAAAGAATTTTTTAAATGTGGATCAACTCCTTTCTCTATCAATAAAGTTACGGCTTTATCATCACCTTTAACAACTGCGTTAAAAAAATCAATTTTATCAACATTTTTGGCGCCTTTAAAATTTTGCAAAAAAGCACCTAAGGCATCATCACCTTTAGCCTTTGCATAAAAACTGGGAGTATAACCATTAACATCTGGCACATCGGCACGGGTATTACAGTCGTAGCAACGGTTTACAAGCTCATCATCACCTATTGTTATAGCATAATGTAATAGTGTTTGACCTTGTTCATTAATAAACAATCGGGTGTTAGCACCTTTTCTTTCTAAGAGTTTAGCAGCTTCAGTATTCCCTAATAAAACCGCAAGTGACCAAGGGGAAAGTCCCTTGCCATTTAAGTTATCGATATACTTTTTTTGATTTTCAAGAAGAAATGTTAATAAATTAATAAGATTATGTTTAGCAGCTGTATGCCAGATACTCTCTTCGTGATCATTTACGCAAAGCTGAGTTTTATTTTTTCTTCTAAGTAATGAAACACATTCAGATTCATAGCCTTGCTCTGCCAATTCATGTAACACTGTGTTGCTATTGCTGTTGCGGACTTTAGAAAAGTGTGGCTTACCAATTAAATTTGAAACCTTTTTATGTTCTTTTAATTTTTCAAATAGGTTAATGGTGTTTAAGATTTTCGGTTTGTAAACATCATTGCTACAAGATGCCACGTGTTCTTTTAAGATCTGTAAGCTTATATGCTGTGATTCTAGATAAACCCCACAAGACATAAGCATATGAATGTCTGCCAGAGTCGCTTTTGTTAAAACAGCAAATGCGAGGGCATTACTGCGATTTATACCATATTCTTCTACATTATCAATATTATCACTGATATATTTCCAAAAAGAAGATTGGTAGTATTCGGTATAAAAGTGAATAAGTTTGCGCTTTTGTGGGCAACCAGGGACTTGTGAATCTAACGTTATGTTATTAACCTTTAGTTGTTTAAAAGAGGTTATCTCTTTTTCAAGCAAAAAGCTTAACATACTATTTTTTGATAACCGGCCCTTTTTATCGAAAACGGAGAATTGGTTATGTTTTAAGGTTGATTCAAGAATAATTTGTATTTTAGGCAAATTTTCGCTATTAGTAGTATCATTTTCAAGTGCTTTAAGTAAGTCTGTCTTAAATGAAAGATCAGTATAGTCCAGAAATGTGTTGCCATAGCTATCTTCTTCTAAAAATAAACTACTTTTTGCCTTTACACTAGATTTGAGAAGTTTAGGCTGTTCGCCACTATTAGCTAATTCAATTAAAATTGGCGTTTGTAGTGCTTTACTAGTTCTATGCTTCGATGTCTTTTTAGCCATTTTTCAACTTCCTATGTTGATATTTAGAAGGTTGCTTCATTCTTAAAATCTAAAGCGTCCACTTTGTTGGTTTGTTTTTAGTGGGGACTTCTTTCCTAGTGTTTCTTCAATTTCGGTTCTAAGACTAACATTTTTCTGCTGTGTGAAATTAGGCAAGAAAGAATTTCCTTTTATACTTTCATTCTTCGCTGTTTTTTTGGTTTTAGGAGGGCGTTTTCCTAAAGGCTTCACCTCTTTGTCCTGACGCTTCTCAGGCTTTTGAGAAACGTCTCCAGGTCTTTGTTGCGCTAGTAAAGGATTTATTTTTCCTCTTGGTGTTTTAGTCGTTTTAACTTTCATATCATCTATTTCTTTAATAAGCGCATCATCGATACCCTGCTTAATTTTTTTCTCTCTCACTTGTTTATATAATTCAGGTAAATCTTTATTATAGTAACTAAATAGTTCTCTTTCAGAAATTTGGGTTTTACCTCCCTTTTTAATCCCTAAATGATCTTCTCTCGCTTTAGTAATGGCGCCTACAATCTTTTTTATTTTATCCTCATTAAAATATTTGTTTGACAAATATGACGACACCGTTCTTGGTAATTTATGGTTAGCCAATACATAATTAATTAAATGTAGTGCCCATGTTGTGCCTTTTGATTTATTTTCTTCACATTGTTTGAATGCAACATCCCTCGCCTCCAAAATGTTATCCGCCTCAAGATATTCATCATGATCTGTGACTATTTCTTGAAGTGATATATTTTCAGCTATCCCTTTTTTGTTAATATATTCAACAAATACTGCATATGACAACTCTTCATTTTCACTTAGATCAAGTTTTTCAAGCTGAATAGATTTTTTTAGAAATTTACTCAATTGATCTGCCTGAACTTCTTGAAGGCCCGTGTTTCTTAATCCCACCTTTTTTAAGCTTGTCATTCTTGGCTTTGTGTCTTTCAAAAAATCCTGCATTGGCTTTTCAGACCCTACTACTAAGTTATTATGTTCTAACTTTCCACCAAGTGTTGTGTTATCCGATAAAATCAATTTTTTTAATCTCAGATGATTAACAATTTGAGCTAAATCTTCCAGACAGGCGCCTTCTAGTTTATTACCAGATAAATCTAAGGTCTTTAAACTTTGAAATGCTCCTTTATCAACTATATGCTCCTTAAGAATTTTTATGGCTTGCTCCGTATGGAGATTACTTCTCAGACTTAATTGTTCTGTATTAAAATTTCCTAAACCTGCTGTTAACATGTCTTTCAGGTCTCTAGAATTCAATTCAGCATTACTGATATCAATTTTTCTTATTTTTATTTTGCGTTTCTCGCCATCTTGCTTTCGTAATGAAGACAATAACTTTGATTTAAACTTTGGATTAAAGGAAACTGGCTCAATTGTTTTATCGTTAACTTTATTTTTAGTGCCTTTCTTATTGCTAGGCTTCTCTATGTCCGATGGTTCCTGGGCCTCAAATTTAATTGTGGGCTCCCGGTTAAATACAAAATCAATCACACTACCCGGGACTGCATTTGTTAATAAATCGAATTTTGCATTTAGTAAATCACCAGACATACTATTAATCTTCTTAATGCCTGATTTACGTCGTTTAGTTAAATCCGTATCGCCTGTTATATACCCTAGGATACTTGTGGCTAAACCGGAAGCACCTGTAATGCCACTAACAATCAACGCTCCACCCGCTGTGAAATATGTTGCTGCCGCATAGCCGGCAAGCATTCCAATTCCACCGACAAAACTGATTTTCCCATACTCTATAACTTTTTGACCTGTATGTGCTGTTGTGGGATCAATGCTGGTTTCAATATCTTTGATTTCCCTTTCCAGTTTTGCAATTTTTTGTTCAAATGCCTGATTAGCACCTGCATTTAACATAACGAAGCTCCTTCTACTACTTTATTTTGGCTTAAGATAATTTTTATGGGTTTCCGGTTTTGTAAAAAATTCGTATGCTGAAATAACTATTTGAGATTTTTCGGTTGCATCCATATCTTTATTTCTATCAGGGTGATATTTAAGCATTCCAAGGTAGTATGCTTTTTTTACTTCTGTTGGATCATTAGTTTCTTGTGCAAGACCAAGCACGGCATGGGGATACTCTCCATATTTCTTCTTAAAATTTTCTTTTGCTTCCCATTCTTGAGTTAGCTTTAAAAACCTATCTTCTAAATCATCATCCTCTTCAAAAATTTGTGCAGGTTCAGCTATACCACATCTTTTTAAAGTTTTTATAATAGTGTGTCGCTTGTCTATATGGGCCACTAACATGACTTTTTCGGCCTGCTTATTAAACTCCAAAAATTCTTTTCTTCGATTAGCAGGAATAGCATTGAGAATAAAATTAAAAGGCGCATCAACATTAAAGGTTACATTAAACAGCAACATCAATGCTGTTTTACCTTCGTTATTACTCCTCGTTAAATAGTCAAATAAATGTTGTTTGGGGCAATGGTTCAAAATACTTTTAAGTGTAGATACTGAACGGCCTCTTGATGCTAAACGCATAAAAGGGGTGTTTCCCTGTTCATCAACTTGATTAATAAAGGTAAAGCGATCTTGCAGTGGCAAGGAAGCCATCACTATATTAATTACTTTTTCTCCTTGGTTTACCATATTGAACAAATAGGTATCGACTAGATAATGATCTGCCTGAAAAACAGCCAGTCTTTTTTCAGGCTTAATTCTCTCTAGTAAAATTTTTAAGAATCGATAATCTGTATCGCAATGAATTGTCGCAAAATCGAGGATGCTTGTCCCAATTACTGTTTTTTCAGAAAGGTATTTATCTAAAGCTTTTTCTGAGGCTAAATTTAAAATACTTCTTACTTTTTTTTCATCTCTGTCTCTCATTGCCTCATGAATACTATTCGCACCAACAATATCTGGCTGTTCATAGTCAAGTAGACTGCCTACAGGCAAATATTTACTGACTGCTAAAATTGTGTCTATAGAAAAGCTATTAGCAACAAATGTTTTAAGCTTTTCTTGAGCTTTGCTTATTAGCCCTAAGAATGTCCCAAGCATGCTGGCACCTACTGCTGAATATGGGTGAGATAGAAAAGATGAAGTAACTAAGAGGAGATATACAAGTGTTGCAGCTGTAACACAGCCGAATCCTATCTGGAGAAAAGTCAATTGGCTAAATAATGATGGAAAAACATAATGCAAAACATCCATTTAAACTACTGTCTCAATTGTTAACTACCTTAAAGAAAGTGCATTATAAAAAACCATCAAAACAATTCAAGGTATTTTGCTATTTTTGCTAAACAAATTAGAAAAATTCCTATAAATACCATAAAAGGTGAATTTAAACGCTATTTAAAGTAGAAAGGCCCAGTAATCCTACTATGATGGGGTTATTTAGGATTTTCTTAACTGATTGAACCTTAATCCTTCTATGTTAGGAGAAGGTTCATTATGCTTAGTCCATATCTTAAAGTTCGAAAAGAAAAAATTAGCGCATCTTGTTTTAAACGAATTTACCTCAATGAAATTGGCATATTATTGCGGTCTTAACGTAGTAAATCTCGAACTAAGATAGTTTGGAGATCATACCACTTTCCTTGTCAAAAGATTTGATAGTCAATTTATATCAATTAAGGAGGTTAAACGAAGCCATGTCATCGATGGTAATCAAGCGCTTAATTTACCTCCCGAATATAAATATGAAAGAAATTTTGGCAGTGGCAAGGATGTGAAGCATACTCGGGGTGGGGCAAGTTTAAAAAATTATTTAATTTTACGCAGATTTGTGCTAACCCCAACTGTAAACGCACTCGTCACCCTTTAGTTGTTCTGTTATTTAGGCAAGGCGCCAAATGAGCGAATCCCCAGGCGTGTACGCTTTGGTACACAACTGGGGTGAGAGAATGCAGGCAACGAAGCATAAAAACAAAAGACGAAGAAAAAACTGCGTTAGGTAGCAGGGGGCGGGGCTTCAAATCCTGTCACCCCGACCAATTAAATCAAGCACTTACGAAAAACCCCCGTAAATATTCGGTTAACCCGTAGCAAGTTGGCAGCCAACTTCTATTTTTTCATGTCGGGCCAATTGAACAAGCAATTCGTATACCTGAATTATATCTTCAGGATCAATTTTCCTAATATCTAATTCCATAGATTTCCTGTAGAAAGTTTTGTTGCCTCAACCTGCATGACATATTCACCCCAGCTGATATCTTTATGGGGCTTTGCCTCAATTTCAACTAAATAGTTATCAATTAAATCCGCTACAAATAATTCCTTCTTCTCTATAGACAAATATTTGTAGTGTGGCAACCATTGTTTTACCCAATTTGTAAGCTGTAATTTATCCCTGTAATTCTTCTGGTGATAGGTATAACAAATATTGTTGATATGATATCCCGCATCTGCTAGTAGCTTGCGGTAAGTCTCAACATCATAAAAATATTGATTGTTTTCAAAGTTTACAAAATCTTTATTCCATTTTCCAAGCGTTTTTTTCAGTGCACGATCAAACGGAAGACCCTCTTTAGAAGGCGCTAAAATAAAGTATATTTTTCCATTAGGTGCTAAGTGGTTATAGATGTTTTTCAAAGCCTGTTTTTGATCTTTTACCCAATGCATCGCATGAATAGCAATAATAAGATCGAATTTTTCATTCAACGAAAAAGTTTCAGCTTTGTCCTTTATGAAC
>CAZHSJ010000069.1:0-12913 GCA_964535225.1 Uncultured Candidatus Berkiella sp.
GCAATTTTCCACCAAAACCGCGCCTGGGTCAAGCACAACACATACGCCTTGCTAAGCGCGGCGTAACGCCCCGTTATTTAGTTTTCAAAATGATTTATGATTCTTCTTCTATGGCGTGTTCGTGAATTTCTAATTTTTCCATGAAGTTATATAAAGTAGGCCTGGTTATACCTAATAAATCTGCGGCCTTTGAAATATTGCCATTACAATAGTTAATCGCCCGTAAAATGGCTTCTTTTTCTGCACTGTCTCGAATATGTTTAAGATTAAAAGGCATCATGGGTGAATCATGCAAGGGAAGATCTAAATCTGCCAAAATGATCTGATGGCTTTCAGCCATAATCACCGCGCGTTTTATTCTGTTTTCAAGTTCACGTACGTTACCTGGCCAGGTATAGCGATTAATTGCCTCTAATGCCTCATCGCTCATTCGTTTTACGGGGCGTTTAAATTCTCTGGCAAATTTGTTCATCATTACCCTTGCCATCATGGCAGCATCGCCTAATCTTTCACGCAAGGGGGGAATATTGATAGTGACTTCGCTTAATCGATAATAAAGATCTTCTCTGAACGCATGGGCACTAATGAGCTCTTCAAGGTTATGATGGCTGGCGCAGATCACCCGCACGTCGACGGGTATGGGCGTTCTGCCGCCTAACCTGTCAACTTTTCGTTCTTGCAAAAAACGTAATAATTTTGGTTGCAAAGAGAGGGGTAAATCACCGATTTCATCTAAGAACAAGGTTCCCTTATGGGCTAACTCAATTTTACCTAAGGTTTGTTTAACCGCGCCAGTGAAAGCGCCTTTCTCATAACCAAATAATTCACTTTCCAATAAATTTTCAGGAATAGCGGCGCAATTTATGGCAATAAAAGGTTCTTTGGAACGATCGCTTTGCTCATGTAATGCGCGCGCCAAGACTTCTTTACCTGTGCCGCTTTCGCCTTGCAATAAAATGGTAATGTTGTTTGGTGCCACCTTTTGCACTGTGCGACACACTTTATGCATCAAAGGGCTGCCGGTGATCACCCCTTTGATGGGTTGATCGGCGGAAAAATCGGTGAAGGCTTTATGTTCACGTTCAAGGGTATCTAGATAAAATGCGCGATCAACGATCAAGGCTAAAGCACGTGGATCTATAGGTTTAACATAAAAATCATAGGCACCCAAACTGATTGCCTCAACGGCAATTTTGCGTGAGGTTTGGCCGGTTACCATAATAACTTTAGTATCTGGGGCAAGTGAAATTATTTCACGCAAGGTATTTAACCCTTCTTCATAACCACAGGGATTGGGAGGCAATCCAAGATCTAAGGTTACAACACGGGGCTCAAAACGTCGTAATTTTGCAATAGCTTCTTTTCTATCTTGGGCTATGATGACTTCGTGATTGTCAAAAGACCACATTAATTGTTCACGTAAGCCCGGATCATCTTCAATCACCAGTAAATAAGGTTTTTCATTACTCACAATATGTCCTTTATACGACCACTTGTTGTTGGAAGTGCGCAGCAAGCGGAAATTCTAACCTGAAAATAGAACCTTGTCCTTTAATAGATTCAACATTCAGTTTTCCACCAACGGCGTATAAGTATTCCCTTGCTTCATAAACCCCGATCCCCATTCCCTTATCACCTTTAGTGGTAACAAAAGGTCTGTATAAATTTAAGTGAATGAACTCAGGATCCATACCGCAGCCGGTATCATGGATAGCTATTTGTAATTGATCTTCTTTTAAAGAAACGACTAATTTGATATCACCTTGCGCATGCGTTGCTTCCTGCGCATTCTCTACTAAGTGGCATAATACATTGATAAATTTATCCTCGTCACCTTTTATCGTGAGATCTTTTAATGGGATCAGCCACTCCAACACAGGTACCGGTTGACGATGATTTGTTAATTGAATTACTTTTTGTAAACTCTCCCTCACATCAATGTCGGTTTCAAAAAGATTTTCTTCATGATCCCGCATTTGTAGCAGTAACCTATCAATTTTATCGGCAGTATGCTCTACAGTTTGATAAACACTCGTTACAAAGGCAGGATTCGCTTCATGTTTAATACGGTTTGTTTGAATGAGCGCTAATTGTGAATAGACATTTTTTAAATCATGCATCACAAAGGCAGATAGCCTATTATAACCTTCAAATTGCCTGGCTATTGCTAAGGCTTGGGCATTTTTTTCTTGGGCCAAGCAAATGGCCGCTTGGCGACCAGCCATGGAAAGTAAATCTAATACTTCCCAATTGATATTAAAAAAAGCAATTTTGGGATGCGCTAAAATTACAAACGCATGCAAGCGGTTACCATGAATAAGTGGCACCAACAACCAAGCCCAACTAATTTGTCTTAAGGTGTTAGGCAAGGTTAGAAGGCGATTTTCGCCGTTAAAACGTGATGGCAGCTCAATCGCGCGTTTGGTTTGTTGCAAATAGTCTGTAAAGGGACCCGCTTCGATGAGCATATCTTTATTAGGAAAAGGGTGATTCCAACATTCTTTTAAGATATAACCGCGCTTATCTTCCCATTCAAACAACATGCCCTTTGGGCTTTCAAGCATTTCTGCTAAAGCTTTGATAACCCGCGAGGGGAGCTGTTTACCATCTTCTTCAGTTGATAAGAGGGTGGAAAATTTTATCCATTCTTCACGATAATCGTATCTTAATTTAAAAAAGTTTTTTGAAATAAAATGCTTAGCCGAAGCCCGCACCTTTCCAGAGGAAAGCATTAACGATAGTACAATTAACGAACCTGAGAAAAAGACAATTTGTAAGCCTTGACCCCAAGGCCCACCCCACTCACGAATTAAGTAACCTAATGAAGCCATGAGCAATAAATACACACCACAACTGACAAAGACCGTGGAGCGAAAAATAAGTGCGCGAGAAGGAAGGATTTCTGCCTGCCACTTGTGATGGCGTAGTGCGCTTAACCCAATAAGCGGTGCAATGGTGGCACAAATAGCCCCTCTTACTTCCCAAATGGATAGGCTCATACTATTAAGGAGTACGGCATGCGCATACATGTAAAATTCGTAGCAATACATTAGGCCAATACCGACACACAGCAATTTAATGCCCCAGCGTCTTTCTGGAACCGTACCCCGATAGATTTGTTCTATAAGGGCTAAATTTAATACTGAAAAAATCACATAACCAATATAGGCATACTTGGTAAATTCGTTAACGCTATTAACTTGCAAGCTCAGGGTTGCGTCGATAAATAAGCTCAATAATATCAACCCCACAAAGGCAATAAAGAAGGGGCTAAAAAACCAACGTTTTTTATTACCGCGCTGGGTTAATTTGAGCAATTGAATTAAGGTCATAAACCAGAGTGCATCGGTTAGCACTTCGCTCATGGCGGCAAGAGAATAGTAGGGTAATATGCCTGTGGAAAACAGTAATTCGAGTGTTGCCCAAAAAGCGGTAAAAGCACAGCTAATAATTAAAATAGGAAATTGGGATCGCGTTGGCCTATGACAGGCTAACACAGCGCTGACAACGCTAAACGCAATTGCGCACGTTAAGTGGCTCGCAACTGCAACGCCAGACATAGACTCTCCCTAGATGTCGGTTGCGTTAGGCACCCTTACATTCCCTGTAAGCCTAAGCTCTCTTTTGACTTCAAAAGTGGAGCAAATCAATAAAGTCATCCAACCAATTAGTATATGACGACTTTCCCATTATTCTGGTTATGTTTCTTATCTTACCCCTCTCAAAAAGTACATACAGTAAGCTTATTTCCCATTCGCTTGCCAGACATTCGCCCATCTAAAGGATCCAACTGAATAAATTGCCCCCTCTTTTAACTATTTCTAAGATATTTCATTAATAAATGAAATGTAGCCCCTGTACAAAATGATAGCGCGCTTGATTGAACTATCTATAAGAACGCGTTGTCTGATGGTTATCTTTTCTCACGCAAGATAAGGAAAATACGATGGTTAGTACAAAACATACTTTAGTGGCATTCGCTTTTGCTTTATGCAGCAGTGCAGCGATGGCAGCTGATGAGGCAACAACGCCTGGCAGCACAACTGACACGAGCAGTTCAGCAACAACAGGCGCAGGTCTTACAGATTCAAAAATGGCAATGCCTGTGAGTGAAGCAAATAATGTCTCTAGCGATACCGTTAGCTTTGATGAAAATTCTTATGATCCTGAATATGATTATGATCCCGATTATGATTATTTAAACTAATCATGTTGCCTATCGCCCCTGCTTTTTGCGGGGGCATTTACTTCACTTAAAAGAAAAATGTTACACTCATGCAATCCAGATGAGAGATGATCTTCTTAATTTAAAGCAAGAAAATTAGCTAAGGGTCTTGTTGAACACATCAATAAGGATATAAACGTGAAAACGCAATGGAAAAAGTTATTTTATGAAGGCAAACTTGTTTTAAGCGCCAAATTTGAAGGCTTAAATTTAAAACTGAATTTAAAAACAACCTATCAAGTAAAAGAATATTACAGATATATAAATAAGATGTTACGAATTCTTTGCAATGAAACGCCTCTTTTGAAAGAAAAATTTCATCTACCTTCTGTTAGCAACCAGGCACCCTATTTAAAGTTGAAAGAAAATCATGGGTATCTGTCGGCTGAACAAGCGCTTGATGAGCTTAGAAACTATGCAAAACCCAAACCACGCATAAAAAAATCAATAACAAAACCGAACAAGAATGATTTTATTCTTATCATTAACGTAAAAGAAGGGACTGTAAAGCGAAAAGCCCCTGCTTCACAAAGTGAAGAACAAAAGATTGCCACACCCAAAAATCCTGATGAAACGGCATGTGCCAACACCCCTGCCATAGCGCCTCCCTCCAAACAAAACCCTGAAAAACCCAATCCGATTAAGCACAGCACTTCATTTCTAGATTTAAATTTTAAACCTGAAGATATTGCTTGGTATGAGCTTGGGATTGGAAGCAAACCGTCTTTTGAGGATCTCCTATATGATGGTGGGTTAACAGGTTCCACACCTTTGCTTTTTTCTACGTCACCAACCCTTCCTACTAAAGAAGATAAGCAACATCGAATTGAAAAAAGCAAAACCGAATTAAAACAGCGGCTAACATAGAGGATTACTTCCATTTTTTAAAGGTTGTATTTACAAAAAGTTCCGTATTTTAGCTATATTTTTTTACTTTATTGACGGCTGATGTTCATTATTGTTAGAGTAAAGTGTTAGCTTTTATCCATAATACTTGTGTATACAAGTTTGCAGGGGGATAAAATGAATAAAGCCACGCTTCTTATCAGTATACTTTCTCTGGGTTATTTCAATATCGCGCAAGCTGCAACGCTTTACGTAAAATCTGGTGCCCCAGCGGGAGGAAATGGAAGCAGCTGGTCGCAAGCTTTTAACGACTTACATTCAGCCCTCGTAGCCGCCCAAAACATGCCGGGAAGTGACCAAATATTTATTGCCAATGGCACGTATAAGCCCTCCGTTAAGTATAGTGGTAGTTACACCGGAACTGAATCAAACTTGGTTACTTTTAAGCTTCCCAGCGACGTGGCCGTTTTGGGAGGATTTAAAGGAACGGAATCTTCTGTTTTAGGTAGAATATGCGATCCGAGTAAAACCATTTTAAGTGGTGATATTCAAGGCAATGACATTAACGATGTTAATAATAAAAATACTAATAAAAGCGATAACACCTACCATGTGCTAACGGCAGATGGGGCAAAGAACGTGATTATTGATTGCTTAACCATCAGCAATGGTTATGCGGGCGGGCCAGATGCTGGCTCAACTTCAGGCCCCCCCCAATTTACATTGCAATCGATAGATTACAGCTTTAGCGCAGGTGGTGGACTGATTGCTAGAAATGGCGCAGAAGTTAAACTCACTAAAGTGAAGCTAAATTATAATGCTGCTAATAGTCAAAATGCGACCATTCGTAGCAACCCAGCTTTAGGAAGTCCTCCCGTTGCCTCAGTAGGTGGGGCGATCGCAGTGCTGGATGAGGATACCGAAGTAAATATTTTAGCAAGCGCATTTGAACATAATTCCTGCTTTGGTTTCGGCTGTAACGGTGGTGCGGTGAGCGCGTTGCTGGAAGCCTCTTATAAAGTCACCTTAAGTAGTTTTAATAATAATGCCGCAAATAGGAATGGCGGCGCTGTTCATGGAAAGGATGCGCATGACATTAATGTTACCGCGAGTGTTTTTAAAAATAACATTATAACCGGCAGTGCCATTGGGGATGAAAGTGGAGGTGGCATTGGCGTGATTAATTCGAATCTTTCTGTATTGGCTTCTTCCTTTAGCAATGGGGTTTCAAGTTTAACCGCAGGTGGTGGGGGGATCTTTTTTCACAGCCCATTCGATGATGGTGAGCCTTATGTATTATCTGTAATCGCTTCCTCTTTTGACAATAATACGGCCGGTGTAGTTGGTGGTGGGGCTATCAACATTTCAGGAAATAATGTTCATCCCGAAACGAAGGCAACTATCTCAAGTTCCCTATTTTTAAATAATACGGCGGCTGACGGTGGAGCGCTCTACGTAGATAGTATTAAGACGAATGTGAGCGATTCATCCTTTATAAATAATAAAGCAGGGTTTACAGGCGGCGCTATTTTTGCCTCAAGCTTCCTAGATGGTTTGCTTTCTTTTGGGACACTTAATTTGTCTGAACGAAAGCCCCTCACTATCAAAAATTCCTTGTTTAAAAATAATACCATTACAGGCGTTCTCGTTCTACCTCCCCAGTTTGTGTTTAATTTATTTGCTGTCGCATTAAGCTCCATTAATTCACAAGGTCAAGGCAGTGTTTCTCAAATGACCGCTGGTGGTGGTGCTATTGCGAGTGTATTTGCGGGTAATGTGATTGTTTCAAACAGTGCTTTTGTAAAAAATAGCGCGCCTAATGCAAATGGAGGCGCCCTGTTGGTTGGCGGTACCTTGGGTACACCTGCAGCCATGAACCAAGGATACCTGAAAATATCGAACTCTCAATGCAGTGAAAACATAGCCGGTACTGGCGATAATAGTTCGGTGCTAGATTTAGGTAATTTGGGAAATTCGGCCAACGGCGTGCAGCTTGATTCGGATGGAAGTTGTTTATAACACATGACGCTTTGCATAAAGCTGCTGTAAGAAAGCACAAGGCTTGACTTAATTGTGTTTACCTGAATATAGTATTTAAGACAATATTCAAACCAGTATAACAATAGCAAATGTTAAATCCTATTCAGCTTACCCAACCTGATGCTACCGTCACGCGCAACGCAATGGTATTAACTGAACAATGGGACCCACGTAAAGTGAGCTGCTCCCAACTTCACGTTGATGATAATGGTGTTATTTCGGTATCTGATAATGCGCTTAAAAGAGATCAAGCCAAACACTCAGGCTCCTCATTTTTTGAACCTGAAAAAAATATTTTAATTAATCATTTACAATTTTTTATTGCGCTTATCCAAAAGAGGGGGCAAGAAATTGCCGCTTCTGAAATCATCACGCCGGCTAATTACTATAACCAAAGTAATGCCTTACAAGGGTTAATTCACCTTCTGGATAAGTTTACCTTTAAATACAAGTCCTTAGTAAAATATTTACGTAAAGCAGAAAATAAAGTAAAACATAAAAAGGCTTATCAGCACTTAATTAGCGCCGATTACCAAAACCTCATGCTTAACACTCGACTTGGCGATCTAGACGAGCTCCTGCGTGGTCTGCGCGAAACGCAGCAACAAACTTTAACACATAATGGTCAATTTAATAATGAGGTGGAGGATACCCTTGACCATCCTCTATTTATTCTCGGCGAAGGCCTAGAAGCCTTTATACCTTTTAATGAATTAACGATTAGCCGCTTTATTCGTCATCCTCGTGTTAACCCTTTATGCAATATATTAAAAATTATGGCCAACTTAGACGGGGTGGTTCATCACTTAACGTTATGTCCTTCTTGGCAAACGGAAGGTGCCGATGTTGCTATTGAAGGGCCTTGTGCTTATTTTGCCAGACATTTTCGAGAACATGTTGCTGACAGTATTTCTTATCGCCCGATAACGTTGTCGGCGATGATCGATTTTGTAGAAAGGGATACCGCTACAAGTATTAAACCGTTTGTTCAGACCATGATAGAATTGGCTTTAAATAATAATTTAAGCCAAGTTGCCTTACATGCCCCAATTGGTTGCTCCAACCTGCTTTATGCGCTTGGATTTAGAACAAAAGATAGAGACGTTCATCCAACCCTTGAAGAGCAAGAAGCTTATGTTGTTAAGTCCCCATCAACTGTTTTTCCAATAGGGTATAATGTGCATGAGCCGATGATTATGATTGATTGTATTGATGAAAGCTTTATTGATGTGACTTCTTTACGTGTATTTTATCTGGAACTTTGCTTTCTTTCACACAGGCCTGTATACCTTGAAAATCGTGAGGCGCCCACCACTTGGATGCAACTGTTGGATAATAAAAGATACCTTGCTAGCACCCTTTTCCCTCACGTTTTACCTGAATTTAATTATCTACCCTACAGACAATTTACACCTTCATTTACGGCTATTAGGGAGCGTGAATTAACAGGGAGAATGCCGCCTGATAGGATCAGATATGAACGTGTAGCACCGGATGCGGCTGATATACATAGCCAAAACAGGTTGCAAACAATAGGCGCGTTCCAAGCAACGCTTGAGGATGAAGATCTTGCAAGTACTGAATATATAGTGCGATCTTTTCATATGTAAAGACGTTTAAACATTCAGCTTACACTTTTAGTAAAGTACCTTTCATTTATCGTGTTACATAGAACAGTAAATTTAGATTGTTGAATCGCGTAGTCTTTAGCTGGTGATTCAACAGGGGGATGAAGTGTATTGGCTAGAAGAGCATAGATTAGCGCATCGCAACTTGATGGTTTTTCGCCAAATAAAAAGGGGCCTTCGATTAATACCGCCAAGGCTTTGAGATCATCCCTACCCATCTCATAGATTTCATGCTTCTGATGGCGCCCTAAGCCATGCGTGTCCAATGCTTTAAGCATCTTTTTACGAATGGAATTAGCAATAAGGGTTAATAAAAAACTTGGGTTTTTACCAAAAAAAGCTTCTTTTACCACAGGCCAATTTTGTTCATCAATCCAGCGAGAATATATTCCTACCCAGTATAAATGATCTTCTATCATGCGTTGAATGGTTAGGGCTATTGCTTTTTGTTCTTGAGTCAAATGAGCATCGAGATCGTGTGGGTATTTTTTCTTAAGATATTCAATAATTAAACTACTATCTGCAACAACGGTACCATTATCGATGATAAAAGGTAGTTTTCGTTTGGGGGCTTTACGGGGATCGCGAACCGTGACAACGGTATAGGGAATGTTTGCTATTTTTAAATAGGTTTCAAGTTTAAGACAAAAAATGCTGGCATTGGGAATGCCCCAGCATGGTGGAAATTGGTAAAGCTTAATCATGTTCGCTCTCTAATTGGGTAGATAGCATACTAATTTAGTAGTCGTTAATCTTAATCAATGTATAAAGTATGCTATCATGCTTTCAGGTTAATTTTAAACATGAATACAAATGAATTCAAACAACTTTACTCCCCCTATTCTCTGTGTTGCAAACGTAAACAAAATTTACGCCAGCGGTTTTAATGCATTACAAAATATCAACCTGGACATTAAAAAGGGTGAGATCTTTGCATTGCTTGGCCCAAACGGCGCAGGTAAAACCACGCTTATCAGCATTATCTGCGGGATTGTGAATCCAACCAACGGGACGATTACCGTAAAGGGGCACAATATAATTTCGAAATACCGTGAAGCGCGTAAACTTATTGGTTTGGTACCACAAGAAATAGCAACGGAAGCTTTTGAAACGGTTTGGGACACCGTGACCCATTCCAGGGGGCTATTTGGCAAGCCTAAAAATCCTGCGTATATTGAGCAAATTTTAAAATCGTTATTTTTATGGGAAAAACGCAAAAGTAAAATAATGGCGCTTTCTGGTGGTATGAAACGAAGGCTCATGCTTGCAAAGGCGCTAGCGCACGAACCAGAAATTCTCTTTTTAGATGAGCCCACTGCAGGGGTTGATGTTGAGTTGCGTAAAACGTTGTGGGATCTTGTTCATAAGCTTAGAGAGAGTGGGGTTACCATTATTTTAACCACCCATTATATTGATGAAGCAGAAGAAATGGCTGACAGAATTGGCATTATTCATCAAGGAAAAATTGTATTAGTAGATGAAAAATATCAGCTGATGAAAAAACTTGGCAAAAAGGAACTTCGGCTGCATTTGCATACGCAGCTACACCAAATACCTGAGCGATTGTCTCATTATAATTTACAATTGATAGATAGTGGCTCAACTTTGGTGTTCACTTTTGATGCTCAAAAAGAAGATAACCGAATTGCTGAGCTTATAGATAACTTAAATGACAATGGTATTCATTTCCATGATTTAAGCACAACACAAACGTCACTAGAAGAAATATTTATTCAAATAACGAGTAAAACATGAATTTAAGAGGCATTGTCTCCATTTATAAATTCGAAATGGCAAGAACGTTTCGTACAATTGGCCAAAGTATTGCCGCGCCTGTTATGTTAACAGTGTTATACTTTATTGTATTTGGCTCTGCGTTGGGCAATCAAATTGCGGATATCGACAACCTTGCGTATGGTGCCTATATTGTCCCTGGGTTAATGATGTTAACGGTGCTCTCTGAAAGTGTATCCAATGCTGCTTTTGGGATCTATTTCCCCCGCTTTACAGGCACCATTTATGAAATTTTATCTGCGCCTCTTTCTTATATCGAAATTCTTATTGGTTATGTCGGCGCGGCTGCCTCTAAATCGATCATGGTTGGTCTTATCATCCTATTTACTGCCAGTTTTTTTGTTAACATAAACATTGTTCACCCATTTTATATGATTGGCTTTTTAGCGCTCACCGCCATTTCTTTTAGTTTACTCGGTTTTATCATAGGCGTATGGGCAGATGGTTTTCAGAAATTACAAAGCATCCCTTTGCTCATTATTATGCCGCTCTCTTTTTTGGGCGGTAGTTTTTATTCTATAAAAATGCTGCCACCCTTGTGGCAAAAAATATCTTTAATCAATCCTGTTGTTTATTTAATAAGTGGCTTTCGTTGGAGTTTTTATGGACGATCTGATCTGAGCATTGAGATCAGTTTAATCATGATCATGGTATTTTTATGTGTTTGCCTTTGCATTATTTATTGGATCTTTAAAACGGGATATAGACTTAAAGCATAGCGCCATTAAGAAAAGAGGGGTGCGCTTTAAAAATTTAGCGTGCAGTTCATCGTAAAAAGGTATTAAATTGCATTGTGCAAGCTAAGTTAGTACAATGCAAAACTCACAAAGTGCCAAGCTTTTACAGGCACAATTCAACAAAAAGAGGTCTTTTAGATGAAAACGTTATCCCAAAATGAACTTCTTATGGTAACCGGTGCAAGAATTCGTCCTAGCGAATGGTTATATCCTGCCGCGTTTGGCACACTTGCTGGCGTTTCCACTTTCGCGGTTACCGCTTTTTCTGCTCATCCTGTTGGTTTTGCATTAAGCATTGGAACAGGTTTCTGTGTTGGCTTAGGTTTTGGAGCAGTTCATGATTACTTGAGAGAGTATGATCTCTAAAAACTTATCTTGGGATCTTTCGCTAAGCTGAAGATCCCAAGACCTATTTTGCAGCCTCATCGTGTAGAGGTAAAAAAAATATTTTAGAATAACCTCACTAATCCATTAATTCTTCTACTAGATCGGCACTGATTAATTTATCTAAAAAAGCTTCTAAAGAATGTTCGGACAATTGCTGAACTTTTTCTCTAATATCAGCTGGCGCTTGTGGAAATTTGCGTTCAAGTAATTTAAGGGATATAGAAAGATGTGCATTATAAGTACCCTGTTGTATACCTTGCTGCATGCCTTGATTGATCTTTTCTTTCTCCCACTGATCAATTTTTTCACTTAACATAACACTCACCTCACCCAGATCTATAAATTCTTCGCACACAAACCGTTTTCGAGGTTTCCAAATTTTGTTGATATAAACTACAAAGGCTTTTCTTAAACTATCAAACTGCGGGCCCTGCAATTGAGTAATTAATCTATCGATGATAACCTTTGCGTTTGTTATATTACCAACTTTCTCTAGTTCGACTAACGAAGATACGATGTTATCTTCATCAAAAGTATACTCGCCAAGATCAATTTGACCAATATCCAGCACCATATATTCAATCTGAGGTTGATACTTTGCAAGACTTGCCGGGATAGCAGCACTTAGGCATTCCTTTAATTTAGTTGGTGCACTCCACTGCTGAGTCCCGGTATAAAATACCAATGAAAAAACCGGTGGTAATTTATGTTCCTCCACTAGGGAATTAGATGATTAAGCATGAAAACGCAGCATCTCGCCGCCTGGCCTCACTCTATCTTACAAAATATAACGTTCATCGGCTTTTTCTAGGGTAAATCAACCAGCTTAATTACAATACCTTGTTTTACCAAAAGGAATATAATTATGCTTAATGGTGTAGAACAAACATCTGATGATGAAAACCAAGCTATTGAAGTTTTAGCCCAATTCAAAAAATTAACTTTTGAGGCATCTCAACAAAGACCATTGAATAATATTCAGTACATGGCATATAACCCTCGATTTGGGTATAGGGGTCAACCTCTTGAAATCAAAGCTGATAAAGCTAAGTTTAGAAACAAATAAATCTTTTAATGCGGTTTAAATTCGCCTCATATGACTAATTTACACCGAAATGCAAAAAAGTCAGGTTTAACTGTCATTTTAATGGAAATTAGTCAGAAATGAGCTTATTCACTTAATTGCTAGCTTGCCTCAAATAGATTGTGTATACGCCAAAGGTTTGTTAACTTTTAAGCTTTCAAGGGGCAGTCCG
>CAZHSJ010000070.1:0-12724 GCA_964535225.1 Uncultured Candidatus Berkiella sp.
GCACCGTTAGATAAATATCTTGACGACTATTTAGTTTCTGGTGGTATTCCTCGCGTTATTAATGAGTTTCTAATCAAAGGAACAATAGAGCAAGATATTTTTTCCATGTATAGAGCCTGGATTACTTCTGAAATCGCAAAGGCGGACAAAAAAGAATTTATAGCAAAATCTATATTAGAGCGTGTTTTATTCAGCCTGGGAAGTGATATATCTTACAATGCTTTTGCACAAGATACTGGTATTGGCTCACACAACACGGTATATGAATATCTAGACTTTTTCATCAATTGTAATGTGCTTTCGCAAATATATCACTTTGACGTACATCAAAAGAAGGTAAATTACAGGAAAAATAAAAAAATATACTTCAACGACCCTTTTATTTATTCTGTTATTGAAGCTTGGCTTACAGGAAAACCCGCTCAAGATTATGAATATTTGAGCAACCCTATATTGAAATCGAGGCTAATTGAAAATTTGGTTTTAAATCAGCTGAAACATTTTTATCAAGACATATTTTTTTACAAAGAAGTTGAAGAAATAGATTTTGTTACTAAAGATCTATTTCTAGAAATAAAATACCAAAACAAAATTATAAAAGAGGATTATGCATTGTTGTTAAAGCAGAAGAACAACAGAATCCTGGTAACCAAAAAAGACTTTAGAAGAACGGATGATCTTTTATTTATCCCCGTTGAATGTTTTTTATTGCTTTCTTTGTAAGATGCTTTTGCGGCCTTCGGTAAACGGGAAGTGTAACCACAATAACTCTCAGGTCCAATTGTTAGCATTAATTGCAATCGTTAATTTCCTATTTTTATTTAAATATGGTTATTAAATTTGTAGGTACCATTGATGCCGATGAAATAAGCGCCGACCTGTTCAAATTGTCCCACAACATCACCTTTGACCACACCATGGGTGTTCACGTTTAAAGTGCCACCGTAAATATATTCAAAAGCTGCCCCTAAATCCAAACAAGCCAAGGCACTATATTTTGTGCCAATACCAAAGCGCCAG
The DNA here is from genome assembly GCA_964535225.1 of Uncultured Candidatus Berkiella sp. Classification (GTDB taxonomy): domain Bacteria; phylum Pseudomonadota; class Gammaproteobacteria; order Berkiellales; family Berkiellaceae; genus Berkiella. The sequence goes on from CAZHSJ010000070.1 coordinate 1,021, forward strand.
GCTGAATTAGCAGGAATAGCAACGGAAACATTTTTTGTATCTTGAAATCGGCTATCATAACCAATACCGAGATTAAGCAACCAAAGCGGTGATAGCTGATGTTGCACGCCCCCTGCAGCATGCCAGGTATTCTTAAAATGCTTATTGACGGTGAGGCTAACAGGATTATTGGAGTCTATCCCCACATCCACTTGACCGAATTTAGACCATTCTTGCCAACCGAGGCTTGCTAGAATTGCCCATGTTGGTGTCATTTGATGAAAAAGGCTGCCCATCACGCTTTGGGGTACTTTAATTCCTAAGTCTATTTGCGCATCTAATAAACCATTGTTGCGCAACACTCGATTCAGTGGTGCGCTCATATCGGTAAATTCCGGATCTGCCGAGAAATTAAGCTTAATTTGCGAGGTATAACTTAAACCAAGGCGCGTACATGGATTAAATTCGTATAATAAGCCTATATTGGCACCCCAACCCCATGCTCTATCAGAAAGACTCATTTCACCATCATGAAAATCAAAAATTTGAAAGGGTGAGTTATTAATTCTGATTTTATTTCTTAAAACGCCATACATAATAATCGGGCCTGCGCCAATAGAAAGCTCCTCTACAACCCGATAAGCAATAGTAGGTTGAATTGATGGACCAATCAGCGTTCCCTTTACAACCGTATAACGCCCAACCCAGTCACCATCGTATTTTACAAGCGCGCCAAAGTTACCATATACGCCAAGGCCTATTTTAAAATCCTCTGAAAGACTTTTGCTGTAAAAGAAACTTCCGCCGGGAAAAGCTTTAATGGGATTTCCACCACTTTCAAATCCTAAGAATGGTGAAGCATTATTGATGCTAAAATCGATATCCTCATAAAGGACTTGTGCACCAAAAAAAACCTGATCTCCCTCAAGGCGTGTCATACCAGCAGGATTAGTGTAAAGGGTGGATGGATCTTGTGCGCGAGCAGAATACCCTGCTGCGGCCAAGCCAATATCGTCTGATCCTATTTCATATAACAGGATCCCACCGGCTTGGGCTGTTAGCGTGAAGGACAAGAAAGTAATAGCAAAGCCCGATTTTAATCCATATTTTTTTAACATCGTTCCCTCAGTTATAATCCCAACATCCTGTTCATATTAAGCACAAATAACAAGTTATGCTAACTGAAGACTAAACGAAATCCAATATGAGACGTCCCTGTGTCGGGGGTTTCACCCCGTCTTGCGCTGGGTCTGTAGCTCTCGCAATAATCAACATGGCAAAGAAATGATCCGCCCTTAATGACACGCTTGGGCGCATAAATGTCTAACGGGTCATAACTTTCTGTGGGGCCCTGTGGATTGTGGCAGACGCCTTCGCTAAGCATTGCGTGTTGATCGGCACGATACCAATCTTGCGTCCACTCCCACACATTTCCAACCATATCGTATAATCCAAAACCATTAGGTGAATAAGATTTAACAGGAGACGTTCCTAAATAACCATCTTCAGCAATACCATGGTAAGGAAATTCTCCTTGAAAAGTATTAGCCATAAATTTACCCTTTGGTTTAAATTCATTTCCCCAGGGAAATCGCTTACCTTCTAAACCACCCCGCGCAGCATATTCCCATTCCGCTTCCGTTGGTAATCTTTTGCCTATCCATTTAGCATAAGCATTGGCATCTTCCCAAGAAATATGAACAACCGGATGATTTTCTCTGCCCTTAAGATCACTTTCCGGTCCTTCAGGATGGTACCAATTTGCTCCAGGCACCCATTTCCACCAAGCAGCAAGATCACTTAACGCGACAGGATGAGGTGGCGGCGAAAAAACAAGAGAGCCCGGCACGAGTTTTGATTCATCTGGCTTTGGCGTTCCTGGAGGGAGCTGGGCTTTAAGTTGTTCCCATTCTGGCTTTTTTTCAGCTGTTGTCACATAGCCAGTAGTTTTAACAAATTTTTGAAACTCTGCATTAGTAATAGGATGCTCATCTATCCAAAAACCATCTATTTTTACTTTATGAGCTGGTCGTTCATTTGGCATGCTTCGTGGATCGTTGGTCCCCATCATAAATTCTCCGCCGGGGATCCATTGCATATTTTTTGGCTTATGGGGCTGATATAAATATATTGCTACCAAAGCAAGGCTGGCCATACCCGTACCAATCAAGTAAATCCTTTTATTTATTGCGTTCATTTTCTAAACGCTCCTCCTTATTCGCTCATAGGATTATTGCGTTGCCCTTTTGTAGTTAGCTCTTTAATATCTCCCGGGGATAATTTTGGTCTGTCGATAGTTAAGGTAAGCTTGTTAATGTTACCAGAAAATTTAAAAGGTATTTTATAATCTTCAGTAACCGTTGTGCCGGTATCTGCCCCAATGTCAAAATTTTCGTCAAATTGAAGAATAATGGGTATGGTGTGTTCCATTTTTTTGTTGGCAACTTCTTTACCATCAACTTTTAATATTCCAATACCACCCTGGCCAATACCACTGATACTATCATAAGCCAGAGTGCCAATGCCTAGCCCCTGATATTTAAAATCAAATTCTAAGGTGTGATTTCCGGGAGCAAGTTCAGGCCCTTCCCAACGAACTTCCTTCAATCCTAATAAATTCCAAACAAAAACAGGCTTTCCATTTAGCATGTAAAAGCCATATCCACCAAAGCGTCCCCCTTGAGTCACGATGATCCCTTCTGCTTTACCTTGAGGAATTTCTATATCGGCAACAAATTGGTATGAAGCATTAAGCACAGAAGGAGCTACCCCATTTGGCGTGCCTGTTACTTCACCTTTCCAGATGAACTGCGTGCGACCAGCAGCAAGACTAGGGCGTGGAGTAACCACGCGTGTTGCCACGGTAGCATCTAAGGGTAATACTTGATATTTTTTGGCCTCATCCCAGAATAATTTGTCAAGTTCTTTTACTTTTTCAGGGTATTTATCTGCTACATTCTCAGTTTGTGTCCAGTCTTTCGTTAAATCATAAAGCTCATAAGGAAAGCTCGCCGGATCTTGGCTAACAGTCCCCACGACATCCCATGGTGGGCGCATAACCTTAGTGCTAGCAATCCAGCCATCATGATAAATAGCATGATCGCCGAACATCTCAAAATATTGGGTATGATGCTGTGATGGGGCATTTGCATTCTTTACATCAAAAGTATACAACATGCTAACACCTTCAATTGGCTTTTGTGAAATACCATCAACAATTTGAGGTGCTTGTATACCCGTTGCTTCCAAGATGGTGGGAACGATATCAATAACATGATGAAATTGGTTTCGTATGCCACCTTTATCTTTAATTACCTTGGGCCAAGCAATCGCCATCCCTTGACGTGTTCCACCAAAATGGGAGGCTACTTGTTTGGTCCATGAAAAAGGGGTATCAAATGCCCAAGACCATGGCACAGACATGTGTGGATAGGTTTTATCTGAACCCCACACATCATAAAATAATTTTAATTGTGCTTCGACAGGAACATCAATCCCATTTAAAGCAGCCACTTCATTTGGGGTCCCATTCATCGTCCCTTCGGCAGACCCTCCATTATCACCGCTGATATAAATGATAAGAGTATTGTCCAATTTACCCATATCTTCAATCGCCTGAACAACACGTCCTATTTCATGATCCGCATAAGCAAGATAAGCAGCATACACTTCTGCTTGACGTATAAAAAGTTTTTGTTCATCAGGCGTTAGCTTTTCCCAATTTTTTAGCAAATTTTCAGGCCATGGTGTTAATTTAGCGTCTTTGGGTATCACGCCCAGTTTTTTCTGGTTAGCAAAAATTTCATCGCGCAGTGCATTCCAACCTTTATCGAACAAATGCAGATCGCTAATTTTTTTAATCCATTCAGGGGTGGGATGATGCGGTGCATGTGTTGCTCCTGGCACATAATAAATGAAAAAAGGTTGATCAGGATCTATTGCGGTAATACGCTTTAAGTGCTCAATAGCATCATCCGCCATCGCCGTAATTAAATTCCAACCTGGTTTGTCGACATAGGGATAGATAGCTGATGTGTTACGAAATAAATTGGGTTGCCATTGACTACTATCACCCCCGACAAAACCGTAGAAGTAATCAAACCCCATACCCACTGGCCATTGTTCAAAAGGCCCCGCCTGGCTCGATTGATAGGTCGGCGTATTATGATTCTTTCCAAACCATGACGTTGCATAACCATGATCTCTTAAAACCCGACCAATCGTCGCCTTATCGCGTGTAATAATGGAATCGTAACCAGGGTAACCTGATGCTTGCTCAGAAACAACGCCAAAGCCGGAAGAATGATGATTGCGTCCGGTAATGAGCGCCGCACGTGTAGGTGAGCACAGTGCCGTGGAATGAAATTGCGTAAAACGTAACCCCATCTTCGCAATTTTATCGAGTGTCGGTGTCGGAATTACCCCGCCGAAAGTAGAGGGGGCACCAAATCCTACATCATCGGTCATGATGAGTAATACATTGGGAGCCCCTTTAGGGGGTACTATACGTGCTGGCCAATAGGGTTTTGAATCTGCTGCGTTACGTTCAATTTTTCCTTTGAATGGTTGCGCGGGTGCAGGGAGTTCCTTTCCATCAATGGTGGTTGTCGCACCAGGAGAGCCTAAAACGCCCGTCGTCTGTTGCTTATTTTCTGCCGAGCACGCCAAGGGAAAAAAAATGATGGCAATTAAAAATGAGCCTATTTTGATTAGTTTGAGCATTGTTACTCCATTTCACCCGCAACAGACATATCAGATTGACTATAGTCCTTTTATCGATAACGTGAATTGAATAAAAAGATAGCTGATTAAATGATCACTCTCTCAAACCTTATGAAAAAAAGGTTTTTTCAAGCATTCGCATAATCAATCTTCACATTCCAACGCTGGCACATTCTTTGGGTTGCACTATGGGTGAGCTCAAGCACGTTTTCCCATGCTTCCAACATGTCAAAATAGCCTTTGTCGCGCTGAAAATCGGCCACTTTGAATTGTAATTCGCCAGTTTGGCGTGTGCCTAGCACCTCACCTGGGCCCCGCAAGGCGAGATCTTCTTCTGCAATGACAAAACCATCTTGCGTTTCACGCATAATCTTTAAACGTGCTTGCGCCATTTTGCTTAAAGGGGATTGATATAACAGTACGCAAAAACTCGCCTGAGCGCCTCTGCCCACTCTGCCCCTTAACTGATGCAATTGCGCTAACCCCAAACGTTCTGGATTTTCAATAACCATTAAGGTGGCATTGGGCACATTGACGCCCACTTCTATCACGGTGGTCGCCACTAAAACACTGATTTCTCCCTTATAAAAAGCTTGCATCACCCTTTCTTTTTCTATGTTTTCCATTTTGCCATGAACTAAATCCACCTTAAAGGGGAGAGCGGCTTGTAAAGCTTCCTGGGTACTTTGTGCTGCCTGGCATTGCAACGTTTCGGACTCCTCAATTAAGGTGCAAACCCAATACACCTGCTGTCCTTTATCACAAACCGCTTTTAGCTTTTCAATTATTTCATCGCGGCGCTTTTGTGGCACACTGAGGGTGGTAATGGGTTGTCGATTAGGCGGCAAGCTATCAATAACGGAAATATCTAAATGCGCATAGTGGCTCATCGCCAGCGTACGCGGAATGGGTGTTGCTGTCATAATTAATTGATGTGGGTACGTGGTATTTAGCGCTGTGTTTCCCTTAACTTGCAACGCGAAGCGTTGGTGAACCCCAAAGCGATGCTGCTCGTCAATAATAACCAACCCCAGCTCTTTAAACTGTACCTCATCTTGGAATAAAGCATGGGTGCCTATCACAATATGCGTTAACCCTAAAGCAATATTTTCCAACACACTTCGTTTGGCTTTAGCCTTGAGAGAGCCTGTGAGCAGTTCACAGCGATACCCTAATGGCGCAAACCATGTATTAAAATGGGCCAAATGTTGCTCTGCTAAAATCTCGGTTGGCACCATCATGGCCACTTGCATTTGGTTGCTGATGGCTGCTAAGGCCCCCAACGCTGCCACCACGGTTTTACCACTGCCTACATCCCCTTGCACCAACCTTAACATTGGCGTTTCTTTCGCTAAATCTTCTTGAATTTCGTCCCATACTTTGTTTTGAGCATTTGTTAGCGTAAACGGAAGTTTTGACAGAAAAGCTTCTAGAATTTTTTTATTGGCTACGACCACAGGTGAGTTTTTACCATTAGCCGTGCGCTTCAAATTTTTTAAACTGATATAATGGGAATATAGTTCTTCGCAAATTAAACGCTTAAACGCAGGATGTTGCCTTGATACTAATCCCTCAATATCCTCTTTTGCTTGAGGGCAGTGAATGGTTTGTAACGCTTGCACCCAAGGGAGCATTGGTATGGTATTGTTCAGCTTATGTGCAAAATAATCTTGCTGCTTATTAAAATTGTGATATGTCATCATTAACACGGCAATGGTTTTTCTTAACCAAGCTTGCGATAATCCTAAAACAGTGGGATACACCGGCGTTAAGGTGGTTGGCATTGGTTTATTATCAATAATCACTTCACATTCTGGATGAACCATTTGAAAAACGCGATTGTTTGCTTTAACTTGACCAAAACAACGTAATACGGTTCCCTTAACCCAACTGGCTTGCATATTTGGGTGAAAATTAAAAAAAACTAATTCAATCATACCCGTTTGATCAGATAAACTGAGAATAGCCCTTTTCTTTCTTTTACCCTCTATTTTAACATTGATAATTTTCCCCTGAATAACAAAGTTTTGATCAGGCATAACTTCTTTCATTGGGGTTAAGCGTGTTCTATCTTCATAACGAAAGGGGCAATGCAGCAAGAGATCGCCAATGGTGGTTATATTGAGTTGCGCCAATTTTTGCGCAATTTTAGTTCCCACCCCCTTTAGATTAACAACGGGGCTATACCAATCAAAGGGAGGTTGTTGCTTTGAAAGCACTTCCATGTTTATTTTCCGCGTGTAATGCGAGTTACTTCCGAAACGGTGCGCAAGCGGCGCATGGTTCTTGCTAGGTGAGCGCGATTATGAATGGCCACAATAAATTTTATGGTGTTGTGTCTTCCGTCTCGTTCATCGACGTGGATATTTATAATATTGGCGTTCGCATCGGCTATGGCCATGGCAAGTTGTGCTAAAACACCCTTACCATTGATAACATCAACAACCACGGGCACGTGGAAATCACCTACCACATTGTTTTCCCATTGCACATTAATACATTGGCTAGTATTGCGTTTGAGTCTTGTCATTTTGGGGCATTTTTCACGGTGAATAACCACCCCTTGGCCCATATTAAGTTCGCCAATAACTAAATCACCCGGAATGGGGTAACAACATTTGGCATAATTAACGACTAATCCTTCGGTGCCTTGGATCATCAACACACCTTTCTTTTGAGGTGTTTTGCTTGGCTCCTGGTGTTCAAGATATGTCATCATGCGGCTTGCCACCAGTGGCGCCATCCGTTTACCTAAGCCCACTTCTTCAAAGAGATCTTCCAGTTTCGCCACACCAAAATCTTTGGCCATTTCTTGACATTTTTTTGCACTAAAGCTTTCTAGAACTACATTAGATTGCGCTAATGCACTTTCAATTAAACGTTTTCCTAAAGCTTGGGATTCAGAGCATTGTTGGCTTTTAAGCCAATGTCTAATGTTACTTCGCGCTTTACCAGTTACTGCAAACGTTAACCAAGCAGGATTAGGATGCGCCCCTTTAGCCGTAATAATTTCGACTGTCTGTGCATTTTTCAAGCGGGTTGACAGTGGTGCTAAGCGTCGGTCGATTTTACATCCCACGCAGGCATTTCCAATATCGGTGTGGACCAAATAAGCAAAATCAACCGGGGTGGCCCCTTCTGGCAAGGAAAGAATGCTTCCTTTAGGAGTGAAAACATAAACCGCATCAGAAAACAAATCGATTTTAACGTTTTCAATAAACTCTAAAGAATTACCTGTGTTTTTTTGAATTTCCAATAAGCCTTTTAACCATTCACTGGTATGAATATTGGCGGTTTCCTTTTCTGCTGTCTTATACACCCAATGCGAAGCCACCCCATTTTCAGCTAATTCTTCCATTTCTTGCGTGCGAATCTGCACTTCGATGGGAACACCATGTGGGCCGATTAAGGTGGTGTGTAATGACTGGTAACCATTAGCCTTGGGAACAGCCACATAATCTTTAAATCTTTTGGTAATAGGCCGATAGGTGTTATGTACTACCCCCAGGGCAAGGTAACAGTCTTGTGGTTCCTTAACAATAATTCTAAAAGCATAAACATCCATGACTTCATTTAGCGATAAGCGCTTTTTGTGCATTTTTGAATACAGACTATAAAGATGTTTTTCCCGCCCCCAGATAGAAAACTCTTGTAACCCTTTTTCGGAAAGTTTATTGCGAATTTCTTTTTCAATGGTGCGAATAAGGGCTTTACGGTTTCCACGAGCACGCCGTACAGATTCTTTAAGCACACGGTAACGTAGCGGATAAAGCGCCGCAAATCCTAAATCTTCAAATTCAACACGCATATGATTCATGCCTAAGCGATAAGCAATGGGCGCGTAAATTTCTAAGGTTTCAAGCGCAATACGCCTACGCTTTTCACTGGGCATGGCCCCTAGCGTGCGCATGTTGTGTAATCTGTCGGCAAGTTTGATCAGGATGACGCGAATATCTTTGGCCATGGCCAGCATCATTTTACGGAAATTTTCAGCTTGTGCTTGTTCTTTACTTTCAAAGGTAATGAGCTTGAGCTTGCTAACACCATCAACCAATTCGGCCACTTTTTCGCCAAAACGCTGGGTAATGGTATTTTTATCGATACTGGTATCTTCAATGACATCATGCAGCATGGCTGCCATAATGCATTCGTGATCCATATGCATGCCTGCCAATATTCTCGCCACCTCAACGGGATGCGAAATATACGCCTCTCCCGTATAGCGTTTCTGGCCCTCATGCGCTTTTGCCGCCGTCATGTAGGCTTGCGTGATAGCCTCAACTTGTTCTTGCGATAAATATAAGGCTAGTTGATCGCGTAAATCTGTAAAATCAAACATAGGTAACCCCTATGCCCGATCTTAGGTATCAGATTCGTTTAAAATTGTGCGCGTAACAAACCCGTTGGCAATTTCTCGAAGTGCAACCACCGTCGACTTATCATTTTGCCAAGGCACCATCGGTTCAGCCCCTGTCATGGATAATTGTCTGGCGCGCTTTGTGGCAACCAATACTAACTCAAAGCGGTTGTCTACGTTATCTAAACAATCTTCTACCGTAATACGAGCCATTATCTTTCTCCTTACTCTTAAAATATATGTTAACTTACTTTGCTTAAATACACCAGTGCGTTTTCACGCATTCTCATTAAAAGAAGCAAGCAAAGCTTCATTGCGTTGCTCTTGATTTCGCGTTCTTAGGCGCTGCGCTCTAAAGATAGCCATGAGATCTTCGAGTGCTTGTTCAAAATTATCATTGATAATAACATAATCATATTCAACAAAATGTGAAATTTCCTGGCTCGCTTTAGCCATGCGTGAAGCAATCACTTCCTTTGTATCTTGATTTCTATCCACCAGGCGCGCCAATAAGGCATCTCTTGATGGTGGCACAACAAAAACACTGACACAATCCATTTGCTCTTTAACCCGCTTGGCCCCTTGCCAATCGATTTCTAAAATAACATCTGTACCGGCGGCTAATTGCGACTGCACCCAGTTTTTTGACGTACCATAGTGGTTGTTAAAGACATGCGCCGATTCAAGAAAATGATTTTCTGCTTCAAGTTTGCGAAACTGTGCTTCATCAATAAAAAAATAATTCACACCGTCTTTTTCGTTGGCTCTTGGCGCGCGCGTGGTATGTGAGACAGATACTTTTACATTATCTAATTTTTGCAATAACGCATTCACCAAGGATGTTTTTCCTCCCCCTGATGGCGCAGAAATAATAAATAATGTTCCGTGCATTGTTTACTCCACGTTTTGGATCTGTTCGCGCATTTGCTCAATAAGCACTTTTAGCTCAATGGCAGCCTGCGTTATCACTGAATCGGCTGATTTAGCACCTAGCGTATTGGCTTCGCGATTCATTTCCTGCATTAAGAAATCCAAACGGCGCCCCATTGCTCCCTTTTCACCAATAGTACGCAATACTTCAGTGGTATGGGTAAGCAGTCGCTGGATTTCCTCTTCAATATCGATACGCTGAGCGAATAGCACCAATTCTTGTTCAAGCCGTTGCGAGTCTAAGCTCGCTTGAATGTCACTGAGTTTTTGGGTTAATTTTTGTTTTTGTGTCACAAGGCAAAGGGGCAACCTTTCTTTGACCAGCTCAACTTGCGCGGTGACTTGGCTTAGCTTCTCTTTAATAATTTGCGATAACTGTTGTCCTTCGCGCTTTCTCATTAAGGTTAAATCATCTAAAGCATGGGCTAATAAATCCCCTAAGGGCGCTTTAAGGGCACTGAGATCCCTTGCGCTTTGGGTGATCACTTCTGGATAGCGTAAAATTTCCATCGCCTTGATGTTCCCTGACACCCCAAAGGCTTCAATTTCATGACAACACCCAACTAGTTGTTTAACTAGTTCAGTATTTACCTGTAAATGGGGTGTGCTCTGGCTGCTTGGCACAAAAGAAAGATAACAATCTATTTTACCTCTGTGCAACGCATTCCCTAACAGGGCACGCCACTCACTCTCCCATTCCCTAAAACTCTCTGGAATTTTAAAAGTGATATCTAAATAACGGTGATTGACTGATCTCAGCTCCCACGTTGCTTGCCCCCAAGATGCCGAAACGGCACGCCTGCCATAGGCTGTCATACTCACTATCATTGAACGGGGAACTCCTTGTTATTCGCTAAGGCTTTATAGTAGCCTGGAACCTAACTGCAAGTAAAATAAGTTAGTTTAATTATTTTTGGTGTTAGATCGCTAATACCGACTTTCCAGAATATAATACTTGCACTTTTTTTTCCTCTAAATAGTTAAAAGGTGTGTTATGCGTCCCTCAGCGAGAAAAAGCGATGAATTAAGAGAAGTTAAATTGACACGCAATTATATTAAACACCCTGAAGGATCGGTGTTGGTTGAGTTTGGTGACACCAAAGTTATTTGCAATGCATCGGTTCAAACGGGGGTTCCGCGTTTTTTAAAGGGGACGGGCAAAGGCTGGGTAACAGCAGAATATAGCATGCTGCCTCGCTCAACCACCGATCGCATGATACGTGATATCACAAAAGGGCAACCTTCTAGCCGCTCTCAAGAGATCCAACGCTTTATTGGTCGAGCGCTTCGCTCTTGCGTTCATTTAGAAGCACTTGGCGAGAATACCATTACCATCGATTGTGATGTTATCCAGGCTGACGGCGGCACCAGAACAGCAAGCGTGACCGGCGGGTGCGTTGCCTTAGTAGAAGCTTTTCGCTGGATGGAAAAAAGAAAACTCGTGAAAAAATTTCCTTTAAAGAACTTAGTAGCCGCTGTGTCTGTTGGCATTTATAACGATCAGCCCGTGCTTGATCTAGATTATGCAGAAGATGCCAATGCGCATACCGACATGAATGTGGTGATGACACAATATGGTGACTTTATTGAAGTGCAAGGCACCGCAGAAGGCAAAGCCTTTGCCTTGGGTGAATTAAATAATATGTTAGGCTTAGCGCAAAAAGGAATTGCAGAATTAATTACGCGTCAAAAACGATTGCTTGATCTTTGACTTGG
>CAZHSJ010000071.1:0-12687 GCA_964535225.1 Uncultured Candidatus Berkiella sp.
AATTTATCGCCTTTGGTTTGCTCTAACGAAGTTTCTTCCTCGTTGGTAAATTCCTCAAGTTGAACCGTGTCATGCGTTAATTTAGTATCAACGGAGATCCCTAAAGAAACCATTTTCTCTATGGCACAATCCATGACATCTAAAGTGCTAATGAGAATTTCTGCATCTACTTTCAGTTTTTTATCGGTTTGGTTTTCAAATGTTTTTCTCAGTTCGGTTGATAAATCTAACATCGCATCATGCGTTAAATCTGGGCTTTTTAACTTATCCATAAGCTCTGTTATTTTCTTTTTCAATGCTTCATCTTGGGGATTGGCATGTGCCTGAAGGTAGCTTAGTTGTTTTGCAAGTTCACCTCGCAGGATCTCCGTTGTGGTGGTAAGTTCTTTTTCTGATTGGGCATTTAAGATCACGCGACCTAAACCTTTATTGAGGAGATCATGGAACCGGCTGCCCTTTTGATTTCGAATGCCTGGCTTTTTAGATTTGAGATCCTTATTAATAACAGAAGCGCGAGCCTTAGCCAGAAATTTTAATAAAGCCTCTGGGCTATCTGCCACGTTAAGTTGTTCCCTTAGCAATTTAGCATCTTCGCTTCGCCTAAAGAGTTTTGATTTATCTTTTAAGTACTTTTCTATATCTGCTTGTATATCATGCTTGATGGTGGGAAAGGTATAAGTTGGCAAAGGCTTCTTTTCCTTAACCATTTGGTTTTGATAGTCAATTTGATAACGTAACGCATGTAAGGGATCATTTTGCCTTTTTGCCATGTAAAGTTCACGATAGGCATCCTTTCTCATCTCATTTCGAACTTTATTGGCTGTATCCTTTAAATCATCGATAGGATGAGGTTTTGTAAACGAGGTGTTTTCGATTTTCTCAAAGAGATCGTTTTGATGAGAAAGTGCGATCCCGTTAAGTTCAAGATAGCGTTTATCTTGGGGATTATTTTCATTAGCTAAAGCTTCAGCAAGAATGGTAAGTTTATGATAGTCTCCTAAGAGTTTTTCATAACTATCAACAGGATCCTTATTAATCGCTTCTAACATCGCTGTGTAGTCAATCTCAACCGGGCGTAGCGCTAAGGTTTTGTCCTTGGCAATCATTTGGTTTAAAGCGTGGATATAATTGAGCATATCAACGGCAAGGATTTGCGCCATCACTTCTTTTGCCTTATCTGGCGCCAGCTTTTCTAAAAGTTGGGGATCTCTTAACCAGTAGTGTTTAGCCGTATTGATGACGACATCAGTAATGGGCTCACGATTTTCAACTTTGCTCTCGCTTGCAATGGCTAAGCGACCATCTTCAATGATTTTGCTCATATAATTTTGGTAGCTGACAACGCCGAAATCAATTTCATATTGAGTGCTATCAACATTCGTTTTACCTAATTTTTGATCTTCTTTTTTCCTTATATCAATGTAAGATTCAACATCAGTAAAGGCCATATAATCTTTAAACAACGAAGCGGCATCATTGTTGGTTTTTGTGTTTATACCAAATCTGTCACACATCGTATTAACGACGCTATCATTCCAGTGATTTCCAGCAAACTCTGATAACTCCTTGTATACTTTCTCGTAGTCTCCTGCATGTTTATCTTTTAATTCAACATGTTTCCTATCGAGCTCAACCAAGTATTGATTCCAGCAAGCTAATAAATTTTCACGAAAATCAACTGAGAGCGCCTTTTTGCTTGTAGTATTAGGAGGAATAAGGTTAAATAATTCATCTAATTTCTTAGTAGGTTCAGCTAAATCAAGCATCGCAATAAATTGATAATAAAAGTGGCCCCGCATATCGCCATAAGTTTGTTTAGATTGCCGATCAGAAGCTAAAGATTCATTCTTATTAAGCTTATAACTGCGTAATTCTTTTGCCAAGCGTTGTGGGTAGAAGTAGCGTACTATATTGGGTACTTTAATGCCGACGGCTTCTAATTTTTGGATAAAACGTTGTTTGTCGACGACATTAATGAATAAACCAGGTTGACCTTGTCGCCCCATGCGTCCTATAATTTGTCGTTCTTCGCGTTCACTTGCTTCAGGATAAGCGCCGATAACGAATAATCCATCTTTATGCTTGTTTCCATTTTTATCTACAGGTTGAAAGTCTGTGCCTCGGCCTAACATTGGGGTCGTAATGGTTATAGTATTTTGCTGGCCCGCTTGCTTTTTAATTGCCTTTTCTAAATCTTCTGGTGTTTTAAATGGTTCAATTAGTTTCTCAACATATCCTTTTTGTGTTTTATCATAGACATAAACTTTATATTCAAGACCATTATAAAATTGAACCAAAGGAGGTTCAGCCAATTTTTTTGCTTGAGTGTTAAGTTTCTTTAAAAAGCTTTCTTTAAAAGAACTCGCATATTGCGCATCTTCTTCAACAATCAAGGTTGGCATTTGATTTTTATCAGCACTATGCTTCTTGAATTGACCATAGATGGCATCGACATGACCTTTTGCATTACCTGCAAAAATAGGGGGAAGCGATTTTGCTTTACGTTCTTGATGTGTTTCTACTTGTCTTAAGGTAAAGGCGTACTTTTTCGCCAATTCTGCGCGCTCTTGCGCAGATCCAATCGTGCCAGTAATACCCCACACACAACCACCAGCTCTAGTAAAGTAATCAACGAAATTCTTGCTGGAGAATGCAGCCACATGTGATTTTTCAACATCAATTCGGCAAGGCGGTATACCTAATTCTGGCACCAATTTGTCATTTACTCTGGCATGTAAAAATTGATGCACGCCTTTAGACCATTTGGAGCCTTTAGAGACACGGTGATGCGAGATAATACGAGCGACAGAGTACTCTTTTCCATCTTTATGCTTGAACTTTTCTAATTCCCAGGCGGTGCCTTTTCTTTGCTCAAAAAGTACTTTGGCATTAAAAGAGGAGTCAATCCAGGTATCGAGTTGTTTTCTCGCTTCAGAGCCAGGTATTTTGAATTCTGCTATTCTTTTTTGAATATGCGTTAAAGCAGGATCTTTAAGCGTTTTGTTTTTAATGGCCATATCAAGTTGAGTGTCTAAAAAAATGATGGCCTTGGTAACATCTGTTTCGCGCGTGATGCGGTTATCTGAAAATTCTGGTGAATCGATAAAGTTGTTGATTTGATGGTATAACCATTCATTAAGATTTACATCAGAACCTGCTTTTTCCAAGTTAACAGCAAAGCGAAAATCAGTGACTTCATCTAATACTGTAAAGTCGACTTCATCTAAAACAAGGCCAGGATTTTTGAGATTAAGTGGTTCTTGAATATCCGTTTTTGCTAAGTATAAGGCCATGTTTGACACATCGGTATAATTAATGCCTTTGTGTTGGAAATCTTTAGCAGAGGACTCAGCCGTAATAACGGAGGTTGGAACGCCCATATAATGATAAAAAGCTTCGTTCTCTTCTAGGCCTTCTTTGGCTAACGTAAGATTTGAAGTACAAATAATCGCTGGTCGGCCCTGAGCATGAAGCACGGAAGCATAGAGTGCTGCAATGAGTGATTTTCCTTGCCCAGTTGCTATTTCATTGATGCTCATCTTGTCATCAAGCGTCATCAATAAACCAATAATTTGAGTAGAGAAGGGGAATTTACCTTTAGGTGGTTTTT
The DNA here is from genome assembly GCA_964535225.1 of Uncultured Candidatus Berkiella sp. Taxonomy (GTDB): domain Bacteria; phylum Pseudomonadota; class Gammaproteobacteria; order Berkiellales; family Berkiellaceae; genus Berkiella. Next base: position 3,611 of record CAZHSJ010000071.1, read on the forward strand.
CTGCATTTACGTTAAAGGTTGAACGATAATAAATTTCCCGAATAGCGGCTATATATTGTAAAGTAGCTGTCTTTTTTGCTTCTTTAGATAGGGAGTCATTTTGCATTGCGTCCATTGCGTTTTTTTGAAATTCAAGCAGATCTGCTTTTGGTAAATCTTTTAAGGGTAATCCTTTGTGGGCGCCTTGATCAAACCCAATCGCATGAATATAAGCATAATCTGCCAATAATTGATCTTTTTCAGATTTTTTTAAACCCGTTGGCAGGCTAGCGCTCAAATCATGAGAAGCATTTATAACAGCAATAACGCGATCGGTGTTAGAAACAATGGCTATTTCTTTTGGATCGTTTTTGGCATCAAAGAAATTTTGCTGTAGATCAGCAATAAAAGTGTTTAATACGATGGGTTTATTATCATGCGCTAATTGTGTCATTGAGGGGAAGGGCGCATCGATGTTAAGCTTAGAAAGGCTGGTGAGATCTTCTATTGAAAGTGCTTTAAGATTAGTGATGGCACTTTTAATGTTTTCTTTTGTAGCCTCTTTGGAAGAAGCAAAGGAAGCATTGAGCACAGACACAATTAAGGCTAATTTAGCTTTATCATCAATGCCCTCAAGTTCTTTTAAAACAAGATCAGCATGGGTATATAAACTGCGTTCAGGAAGTATTTTTCCCAAGGAATCTTTTGTTTCTTTGGAAAGATGATTCAATAGCGTCGATACTTCCTTAGGAGGTACTTCTTGAGTAAGCAAGGTCGAGACGGATTTAGATAAAAAAGCGATATCAGGTGCAATTGCATTTTCCATTTGCTTAAGCGCAATGCTAGTTAGGGCTTCATACACCGCTGCATTTTTGCTTGCAATGCTGATTAAAGGTGATAGTGTGTCTGTTGATAACTGATTGTTGCTCGCAAGATGTAGAGATAGGTTAAGTAATTTTTCTTGATCGACACTAGGTGTTTTTAGAATGCTTTGCTCAATTACTTTACTAACCGTAGACCAATCGGCGATAGACTTATTAAAGCCTAATGTTTGGGTTATGACAAAAGTAGGATAGGTATCTGAGATCTGAGATTCTGCATTTGCAATGGCAAACAACTTTGTTAAATGAGCAATGGGGATCTGATTATCAATTTTACTTAGCGCATCACCTACTGACGAAAACTCTGTTTCTAATTGTACCTTGCTTTCATTTACTTGTTTAATCAAATCAAGTAACTCATGATGGGAAACAGCATAGGCTTTTGCAAGTTTATCTAAATCAGCTAATGATTTAGGATCAGATAAATCGGGTTTATAGATTTCAAGTAAATGATTACCAATTTCCTCTTTTTCTTTTGGCGAAAGCTCGCCTAATTGATCTTTAATATTTACTAGGGCACCTTGATTAGCTTGAAAGACAAATTCTTTTAAAGCGGAGAAGCCCTTGAGACTAAAAGCAGGATTTTCATTTGCTTTAACTTCGATGAGTTTTTGTAACAATTGCTCAAAAGTTTTAGCATCATCTTTCTCAATAGTTATCCCAATGCTAGATAAGCTACTTAAAATGTTTTCCTGTGCTGATAGATAAGCGTTATCAAATGTTTGTGCTTTAGCTTGTTTTGGTTTAAGCGTTGATAGATCGAATGTTACTTTTTCAAAACCAGGTTGTTCATTTACCCATTTTGCTAACGCTTGTGGATCTGCCTGCGGATCGCTCGCAGCTTTATCTATCATCGATTTCAGTTGATCCCAAGTAGGGTAGGGTGGGGTGAGGCCCTCTATTTTTGAAAAGCGCATTAAATTAAATAAACTTTCGACACTTCGAAAGGCTGCATCATTTTCTTTGCAATAAGTAGCCAAAGCATTTTCTATAAATGCATTTAAGCCATCTTTGTGATCAACATCGCGAAAATTTGCACCTGGATCATCAATAAGCACTAATGCATGTAAAAAGCCACCATTAAGTTTTGAAAAAAGTTTCTTTTCCTCTGTTTTATCCATGCCAAAACCCATATGGGTTTCTTCTAAGGTGATTAGAGAATAAGCTAAATTATCTTCAGATAGTTTATTTCCGGTTTTAGTTGCATATTTATGTATAGGTCCAAAAATATCTTGATTATTTTTATAATGTGTATCGATATGGAAGGTGTTTTGTAGTTTGTTTCTTAAAGGATCGACTCGCGCAAAGGCGCCTTGGCATTTTGCCATGGTTGTTATGTAAGAAGTTAATGAGTCAAGCGTTGGTGCATCGCCTTTACCATGAACAAAATGTTCCTCTTGACATTCAGAAATTCTATGCAGAAATTCATTTACGCCAGCTATATTGCTGGGGTTTGCTAGATAAAGTGCATCTATGCTTTTTGCCAGTTCATCTAATTTCTCTAAGTTAGTTGAGTCTTTTAAACCTTTTTCATTAAAGAGTGCAAAACCTGCGACAGTATATAGATAGGCTTTAATCGTATTGGCATTTTTAAGCGGTGGATCTTTAAGGTTATTGATATGATCTGCAATCTTATCTACATCTTGTAATGAAGGGACTGTTTTTGCAAGAGCATAACTACAGTAGAAACCCATCCGACATGCATCCAAGCTATTACTGCCAGCAAGATATGCTGCAAAAAGTCTATCTTGTTCATTATGGATATTAGCTGCAGTATAAAGTGGGAAAGATTCAGCACTTTCTTTCGTTATTTGCATTTGAGGTAAAATGATCCGGTATTGATGTTGCTTGGTTGCTTGATAACCTGCTGCATAATGCAAATCTAAGGTAGGGAGTACTTCTAATTGCTCAGCGAGTAAATTATTTTTCTTAGCATTGTTAAGTATGAAAAGTATTCTATCTAAACCTACTTTCATATTTTTACAATCTTTTGCTATGTTCCCTATATCATCGGGTAAAGTTGGTTTACCCGTAAGTGCTTTATATTCTTTTACAAAGTGTTCAAAACCTATATAGAGATCAAGCAAATCAACGCGGGCATTATATTTAGCATGCTCATTACAAAACTGCATAAAGCATTTTAACTGATCAGGCGGAAGATCTTTAATTTTATCTAAAGCTACAAACTGATCATGGCGCATAAGGTGATCGCCCATGCTCTCTCTTTCGCCAATGGTGGTAATATCATTTTGTAAAATGGCTTTGTCTAAGAATTCATCGAATAGTGTATTTGGCTTAATTTTTTTACATTGATCTTTAATTTTTTGTAATCTGTCAGTAAGATCAAATAATGCATCACCACCGTGAGAAACAGCCATTTCAGCTAGTTCTTGGTGTCTTTTTGTATCGAATATTTTTTTGGTGATATCGTCTTCTACCCAAGCAACGAACTTAAGCGCGCCCTTTTTTCCTGAAGTCATGAAAATCATTTTATAAGGAACTTCTGCATCCTCATCTGTTAATTGGCCCAAGTTGTAATTAATCATTTGATCTTCAGTTATAGGTTCAAATGCTTTTTTAACAAGTAAGGTAGTGCCTATATCAGTTTCGGGCTTATTCTCTAGCGTAAAATCGCTAGAAGAGGCAGCTAGTCTTACTCTTCGTGGTGGGGGATCATCAACTTTAATTGCTAAGGTGGTGGGTTCGCTTTTCTTTGAGGCATCAAAATAGATCCCTCTTTTACCAATAAATTGAGCTTTAGCAGGATCTTTTTCATTTTTATCGCCGCTGGCATTAGGATTTTTTATGGTTAAATTACCAATGCTAAATCCGGTGGGGAGATTACCTTCTATGATCCCATACATAAAAGCATCGGGATCTTTTAAGATAAAACTTGCTACTTCTTTGGAAATAGCGCCCATAGGTGAGCTATTTTGACCATCAGGTGTTTTGATATTACCAAAAAGATTTTGCCAAAGTTCGCTTAATAGCGCAATTTTAGTGTTTAAATTGGGGTTTGAAGTAGTAGCGAATATAATAAACTCTTCAACATCGCTTATGTTATCTTCAGCAACGCCATGAGATTTTTCACTTTCTTTTTCTTGCTCTTGTTCTTGTTCTTTTTCCTTCTCTTGTTCCTTTTCCTTTTCTTGCTCTTGTTCTGCTTCTTGTTCGGTGCCGATACTGGCCATGATATCTTTTAAATCGGTGGTTCTTTTACAAGCGCGCACTTCTTGTTCTGAAGTTGCTTGCGTAATTTTTCCTGCTGAGGACTCCATTTTGCTGGCGCTACCAAGTGCGGCTTCACCCTTTAGTAATATTTCATAGTTAATGGCGCGTCGATTTTGTGCAACCCGTAAATTCAATTTAGCTTCTAATTTTTTTATCGCTTCTAATTTTACTGGGTTTTCTTTTAGTTTTGCATCAATCATCTTCGAAAGGCTAGATAAATCCATAATCACTGCTAACCCATTTGGTTCTCGCTCTGCAAGCGCGATCATGTTATTGAGGTAGGCCTCATATTTTTCTACATTGGGCGCTTTAATTATCTCAACCGCATCGATTCTTACTTTTTCTACACCAGCATAGGCCCCTGGATTATCTGCGAGTGCTTTTGCAAAGGCTTCTACTTGAGTGTAAAAATCATTAGCGCTATAGAAATGCTTAATATAGAGTGAGGTGACAGGAATAGGTAACCCTTTTTGTGCGTGTTTTATCAAGGGATCAATAATTTCGGTAAAATCATGAGCCATCTTTTCAAGTCGCCCACTTGGGGGGATAACCAAAATTTTGGCTTCTGGTATTCGTTTTTGTACTCCGCCTATGGCAAAAAAGTTTAAGCATTCTTTCATGAGTTGTTTATGTTGAACACTGGTGGCATAACCTTCAGGTAATAAGCTCACTTCACCCATTACTTTTGGCTTGATCTTTTGTTCATAAAATTTGGTGTAGATTACTTGATATACGTTTTCACTACTGATTTCGACACTTTTATCTTTGACAAATCGCGTGTATAACTCGTTTAAAGCTTCTTCTTTAACATGAGGCCATAGCCATTGTTGATATTTTTCATAGCTACTCTGTTCTAAAAATCTTTCATAAGGGCTATTAGCGCCTCCTTTGCTGATTTTATTTCTTTCAGCATATTCAAGCATGTCATGGAGTAGGTTTTGTTGATCTCTGCTTCTAGCTTCTCTTGGTATGCCAAGTCCCTTATCAGCTAAACGACTTTTTGCGCTACTTAGCACGCTTTTTTCTTTGCTGATTGCAATCATGGCAACAAGTTCGGAATCTGAACTTGGGATAACTAAGCCAGGGACAGCATCGTTATACATGGCAATAAATTGTGTATCGACACAGTGATTAAATGCTTTTAGTGCAAGCGTTCTTCTTTCTTTACCTAGTTTTTCTTCAGAGAAATCTAATTGGCTTATTGCTTTGACAAAATGCTTTAGCTCTTCGCTATTGATTTCTGTATTGGTTCTTTTTGGGCCTTTTTTATTATTTTCTATTTGTACGCCCTTCCCATAGAGAGCATGCAAATTTTCAAAAAGGGCTTTTTCAAGTTGTTTTGCCAAATGCTGTTGTTGTTCAAGGGTTGGTTCTATACCTACAAATTTTATTTGCGCCAAAATATTAATATCTGAAGGTGTGGAACTAAATTTTTTAAACAGCTTTTGCAAAAAGGCTTCGATGTTATTATCATCTAGGCCCTCAAGGGGGAGCTGGATATCGGTTGATGAGGGGGAAAAACTGCTTATATATTCCTCAAGGGATTGGGGTAGCTCAACGCCTTCGAGTGACATAACACCTAGTCCTGTTTTTATTTGATAGGTTATAGATTAGGACTATTACGCTTGCTTAAAGTTCCTCTAATAGGGGAAGATGCACTATCTCACTCTGAAGCTTATTTACCCTAAATTCCCAAGCTAAGCGCAGATGGTTTATTTAGATTACGTATTACCTTTATAAAAGCGTTTAACCTTCAATATTTGTTTGTTAGAAAACTACAAAATTGTTGATCCCTTATAGGAAACCTTTTTATTGCCCGTAATGACGTAGTAGCTTAGTATTATTGCATAAGGATGATGGATCATCAGTTCTGATCCCAAGGATCTTGAATGAAAAAAATAATATCTGCTTCATTAGTTTATGTTACGTTTGGAAGTCAGGCCGTTTTGGCAGCATCTCTGGAAGGTTTCCAGATTAACGGCTTTCTTTCTGTAGGGGCTGCTTGGCATACCGCTGAAAACTTACCCGGTGGGCAAGAACTGGTTTACAACTCTTATGTGAGGAGACGACCAAGTTATGAAGAAGACTCTGACGTTGGTATTCAAATAACAAAACAAATAGGTGAGAACCTTAGTATCACTACCCAATTTTTAGCAGAGGCTGCCCAGGAGTGGGGTGTTGAAGCGGTTTGGGCATTTTTGAAATGGGAACCCAGCGACAATTGGCAGTTTCGGGTAGGTAGGGTACGTACTAACCCTTATATGCTATCTGATGTGGTAAATGTTGGGTACGCTTACCCATGGGTTCGTCCACCAGAAGAAGTGTATTCTCAAGTTCCTTCAAGTTTTAGTAACATGACTGGTATCGATGGAAAATTTAGATTTCAGTTATTTAACAACGATCTCGCGTTGACTACTTTCTATGGTGCCACAAATAGGCATCTTGATTTCCCCACAAATTTACCCCTGCCTGGTATTGGATTTGATAGAACTATCTTAGATACCGTTCGTTTGCGCCTTAAAGATTTGGTGGCATTTAACCTAAAATATGGTGATGAGAATTTCAGTGTTCGGGCAGGTTACCAAATTACCCGTATAACGATTGATCCTAATGGCGGAACCGCCATGGAAGGCATTAATTCTGTTCTTAATTTTATGGCAACAGCGGGTGTGCCACCCCTCATAGCTCCAATTGGCCTAGATTATGTTAATTATTTTAACGCTTACAATGCTTCGGCAAGTTTTGGTGGTATTGGCTACCAATTCGATTGGAGAAACTTTGTGAGCATGGGTGAAATTGTAAAACGTAAATTTGCAACCCCCATCGTAGGAAATACCATTGGGTGGTATTTAATGGGCGGTTATCATGTTAAACAATTCTTGCCTCATATTACGTTTGCAAGGGAGCGGATGAAGGATAATAAAATTCGACGCTTTAATGGTGCCATTAATACTGGTTATCAACTCATCACCGGATCTGCGCAAACGTTAGATGAAATCGCAGCAATCATGGTTAATACCGGGCCCAATTTTGAAGGAGGCAGTGGTTCGCAATCCTCTGTTACCGTAGGGTTACGTTGGGATGTGTATGAAGGGATTGCGCTTAAAGGAGAGTTTAAACATATTCACCCTGATAACCTAACGCCTGGCTTGTTCGATTACAAACCTTGGAGTTCTGCGAACCTTTATTCCATTGCGCTTGATGCCGTGTTGTAGGGGGGGGTATGAAGATAAAGAGCCCCGCTAAAATTAAAATTTCAGCCATTTTGCTTTCCTTAACGTCCTTTATTGCCATAGAAGCCTTAGCCGATGTGGTGGTGATAGGCAATAAAAATATGCCCGTATCTTCTATGTCTCAAGACGAAATTTATCGGATCTATCTAGGTAAGACAAAATTCCTTTCCAGCGGGGTTAAGGTTATTCCTGTCGATCAACAAAATGGAAGTGCTGCAAGAGATAAATTCTATAGCACCGTGATTAAAAAAAGCGAACCAGAAGTAAAATCGTATTGGTCGCGCGTTATTTTTACCGGCCAAGGTAACCCGCCCATTCAAGAAAGTGATGATGCTGCCGTGAAAGATTTAGTGGCAAAAAACCCAAATTGTATTGGTTATATTGATAAGTCGGCGGTGGATAACTCAGTCAAAGTTCTTTACACGATCCCGTAATGATTCCTAGTTTTAGTTTAGACTTTGTTGGCTGCGTTTTCCGCGCCGAAGGCGGGTTACTTCTTTCCTACTTCCCGCGGCTTGTCCGCGGGATCCAGGGAATAAAAATCTAAAGATAAACCAACCCAACAGCAGTAACAGCACCGGCGATGGTAGTAGCCAGCCAAGTTTTATCACCAGGGAAGCTATTAAGGATAGGATCTAAAAACTGAATTGCAGACGCAGCAAAAACCTGATCTTTGGTTTGGTTGTAAAGGTATTGGGTTCCGGCATAAAGGCCACCGACGGCAAATCCAACCACAGGTGGTATTGCGGCTTTCATAAAAAGTTCAATGATAGCGCCTCCAAAAGCGGCTACCCAACCACCATTTACTTGGTAAAGTTCATGCTCTGATAATATTTTCATTGTATATACCTCATACTACGGGCAAAAAAAAAGCCTCATTACTGAGGCTTTTTTCGAAATGATACCGTTACTCACGCTGCCCACTAAAGAAAGACAGAATATGCAGCAAAGAAACAAACATGTTGTAAAGCGAAACATAAATGGAAATGGTTGCCATAATATAGTTTCGTTCACCACCATGAATGATTTGGCTGGTTTCAAACAGAATGAGTGCAGCACTGATCATCATGAAGCCTGCGGAAAGGCCTAATTGCAACATGGGCATTTGAGTAAATAAGCTCACGACAATGCCCAAGAGTAACACCAAAGATCCCGCCAACAGGAAGCCTGCTAGGAAGCTAAAATCTTTGCGGGTTGTGAGGGCGTAGGCAGATAAAGCAAAGAAAATAATGCCGGTGCCGCCTAAGGCGGTAAAAATAAGCTCTTTACCATTGGTAAAATCAGAAATGTAGGAATTAAGCACGGGGCCTAACGTGTAACCCATAAAGCCGGTAAAAGCGAAAACGGAAACAATGCCAAGCGGACTATTTCGAGTCGCGTTGATAAGAAAGATTAAACCGAAGTACACGAGGAAAACCACTAAACCAAGTGGCTTAGCGTTGGTTATCATCGCCACATAGGCTGTTAGCGCACTGAAACACAGAGACATGGCTAGCAAGATGTATGTGTTTCTTATAACTGAATTTGTTTCTAGAATCGACTCGGCACGTGAACGCGTCAGTACTTGTTGTCGGTCAGTCATTGTAGGATCTCCCAAATACCCTATGATTAATCATTATTATATCACACACTCTATTTAGCAATACAACCTTTAGCACCAAATAGTGTAATTGATAGCTTTGGATTAAAAAATTAATTTAACGTTATCATATAGTTATAAGCAAGCAAGAAAAATTGATTAGGAGTAATTGCA
>CAZHSJ010000072.1:0-12614 GCA_964535225.1 Uncultured Candidatus Berkiella sp.
CATCTGTTGAAGCGCCATCCACAACAATTATTTCTAAATTTGGATAATGCTGCATGCGGATACTCTTAAGCGTATCTGCCAACAAAGATTTCGCGTTTTTAACGGCGATAACAATTGAAATGGTTGGGGCGTTCATTAGCGTTAGATATTTTCCTATGATAAGCTACGTTTTATGAGGAAATTTATTGTTCAATTAATAACTGATCCTAAGTTATATCAATACATCGTTGTTGGCGGTATCGCCGCAATCGTTGATATTTCGCTCTTTTTATTATTAAGACACTTTTTCTCTCTTCACTATTTAATTTTGGCAACACTCAGTTTCATCATTGCCACGTTGGTTAATTATGCTCTTTGTAACTATGTTGTCTTTAAGCAACAACATGCTCGTTCAACACAAGCGCGCTTTGCACTCACTTATTTAGTAAGTGGCGTTGGTCTTACCATACACCACACTTGCCTTTTCTTTGCCTTTGAGTTCCTCGGCTTTCACATTGTCGTGAGCAAAATTTTTGCGATGGGCGCTGCCTTTGGTTGGAACTTTTTATCACGCAAACACTTCGTCTTTAAGGCAGCTTAAGGCAAGGGCCTTTCCTCTACCTATGCCATAGTAGTCAAAACCCATCTTTTCAAGCAATTTCGGATCATACATATTTCTGCCGTCAAAAATAACGGGGCTACGCAACTGCGCTTTAACTTCATTAAAATCAGGATTTTTAAACTGCCGCCATTCGGTTAAAATCACTAACGCATCTGCGGCTGCTAGGGCTTGGGTTTGGTTTGAGCAATAGGTGATTTTTTCATGATTTCCAAAAATATGCTTCGCCTCACTCATCGCTTTCGGATCATATACTTTTACCTTAGCGCCCTTATCTATAAGCAACTTTAACATGATGATGCTGGGCGCATCTCGCATATCATCTGTTTCAGGTTTAAAGGCTAAGCCCCAAATGGCAAAGGTTTTGTGTGCCAAATTTCCATTATAGTGTGCCAACATTTTTTCAAATAAATAGCGTTTTTGTGTTTTATTTATTTTTTCTACCGCTTGGATAATATCAGCCGGGCTTTTGTGCTCTATGGAGGTATGAATTAAGGCTTGAATATCCTTACCAAAACAAGAGCCGCCATAACCGCAACCGGCATGCGTAAAGTGATAGCCAATACGCAGATCTGATCCAATACCTAGGCGCACCTGTTCAATGTCAGCCCCTACTTTTTCAGCTAATTGGGCCATTTGATTCATGAAACTTATTTTGGTTGCCAGCATGGCATTCGCGGCATATTTGGTCAATTCTGCAGAAGCGATATCCATCATAATGAGGCGATTTTCATCGTGTTGAAAGGGTTCATATAATTTTCTTAAACTCTCTTTCGCTTTCTCACTCTCTACCCCAATAACCACGCGATCGGGGTTACGAAAATCTTCTAAGGCAGCGCCTTCTTTTAAAAATTCAGGGTTGGACACCACATCAAAGGGGATCTCGATGCCTCTTGTGCGCAGTCCCGCTAAAACGGCCGTTTTAACTTTGGCTGCCGTGCCAAGTGGCACCGTCGATTTATTAATGATAATGGTATAAGCCGTCATATGCGCGGCAATATTTCTAGCAACAGCAAGCACATAGGATAAGTCTGCGCTCCCATCTTCCCCAGGGGGCGTGCCGACAGCAATAAATTGGCATTGCCCATGTAAAACTGCCTTTGTAATATCCGTCGTAAATTCAAGACGCTGTGCTTTTTGGGTGGCTTTAACAACTTCTTCTAGCCCAGGCTCATATATTGGAATGACACCTTGCTTTAGTTTATCAATTTTGGATGCATTAACATCCATACAAACCACATCATGCCCTACCTCAGCAAAGCAGGCGGCGATGACTAATCCAACATACCCTGATCCATAAACTGTTATTTTCATGTTATGTAGATAACCACTTTCCTTGAGTTAACATGGCTGCACAATAAAGGCTAATATCCTTACTGTCAAAGCCTTGTAAGGCCCTCCATTCTACCGCCAATGTGCACTGTGCTTAAGCATTGTTTGGGAAATCATATAATGATGTTTTTGCTAAAAAAGCCCCTTTGTAAAATCATAGATTTAGCTAAAAATCGCGTGCTAAACTGCGCGCTTAATGAGAGAAACCAGGAAAGTTAGAAAACTATGAAAGGAAAAAATATTCTTGTTACAGGCGGCGCTGGCTTTTTAGGATCGCACCTGTGCAAACGCCTCCTCGCGCAAGGTAACCATGTTCTGTGTCTGGATAACTTTTACACTGGTCGAGAAGAAAATATTGCTTCTTTTATTGATTTACCTGAATTCACGCTGATTGAGCAAGATGTTTGCCACCCTCTATCTGCTAAAGCCGATGCGATTTTTCACCTGGCTTGCCCGGCCAGCCCCGTGCATTATCAACGCGATCCTATCCAAACGCTAAAAACCAGCGTACTAGGTGCTATCAATGTGCTTGATCTTGCTAAGCAATTAAGAGTGCCGGTGTTGTTTACTTCCACGAGTGAAGTGTATGGCGATCCCCATGTGCATCCGCAACGAGAAGAGTATTGGGGTAATGTGAATTGCGTTGGGCCCCGCTCTTGTTACGATGAAGGTAAACGCGCCGCAGAAACGCTCTTTATGGACTATCACCGTATGCACCATGTAGACATCCGTATTGTGCGCATTTTTAATACTTATGGCCCGCAAATGTGCCAACAAGATGGACGTGTTATCAGCAATTTTATTGTGCAAGCATTACGCAATGAGCCTATTACCATTTATGGCAGCGGTGAACAAAGCCGATCATTTTGTTATGTTGACGATCAAATAGACGGCTGGATGCGTTTAATGGACAAACCAAAATTACATACGCCTGTTAATATTGGAAATCCAATTGAAAAATCCATGAATGAAATAGCGCGTATTATTTTAGATATTACCGGCAGCAATTCCAAACTGGTTTATCACCCCTTACCCATTGATGATCCCAAGCAACGTTGTCCGGATATTACAACCGCACAAGAAGAATTAAACTGGGAACCAAAAGTTGATTTATTAACCGGCTTGAAAAAAACCATTGCTTATTTTGAACAAGTTCTTGCCAAAACCGAAAGTGTTATTTAACCATGAGCTATACCTTATCTGTTATTATCCCTTGTTATAACGAAAAGAACACCATTGCCAAGTTACTGCAAACGGTGCGTTCTGCACCTATTGATGGCAAATTGGAAATCATTGTGGTTAATGATGGCTCAACGGATGGGGTTAAAGAACTACTGGATAGCACCTTAAAATCTCATATCGATATTTTAGTACACCACCCATATAATCAAGGCAAAGGCGCCGCCCTGCATACTGGCATTAAGCATGCCACGGGCGATTATGTGATTATCCAAGATTCTGATTTAGAATACACGCCGCAGGATTATCCTAAGTTGCTTAAACCCTTATTAGACGGCGTTGCTGATGTAGTTTATGGCAGCCGTTTTATTGGCGGCGATTCTCACCGTGTTTTATATTTTTGGCACGCCATGGGCAATAAATTTCTTACCCTTTTAAGTAACATGTTTACCAATTTGAATCTTACCGATATGGAAACCTGTTACAAAGTATTTAAACGCCCCATTATCCAGAGCTTAACCTTACAAGAAAAACGTTTTGGCTTTGAGCCTGAAGTTACCGCTCTGCTTGCGAAGATCCCACAGATCCGCATTTATGAAGTGGGGATCTCCTATTTTGGCCGGACCTATCAAGAAGGGAAAAAAATTGGTTACAAAGATGGGTTTCGGGCTATTTATTGTATTTTAAAATATGGCTTTTTCTATCGGTTTGTTAAATCACAGCAAATGAATACGCTGCAAGAAAATGGCTAATTCTGCTCTTTTTGCCCCAGCAAGGGGGCAGCCCTAAGATTAAGCAGCAGCACTGATAAATGAATCTATCGTATTGTAATAGGTAAAGTACGATGCACCCGCGAAGGCCAAAATTCCAGAGCCAATAGCAACCGGCGCTGAGACTGGCACAGCGAACAAGCAAGCCGCCACAGCCGCACCAAACATCGTGCCATTAACCGTAGCAGCGGTGACTGAAAGATGATGTTGTTGGCAGGCAGAGCACCCAGCACTGACGGAGATAAACTCGTTCTTATCTAATTGTCTCATTTTTAAACCCCAAAATTAAAAAATTATATGTAGTTAACCACATTTTGTCAGGATGCTAATACTAAGTGGCGAGGTAATCTAAGTCAATATTTACCACGCAATATAGTTGGCTAGCTTATTCTTTGCAATTGCAACGTTCGGTGAACTTAAAAACTCCCTATGGTGCAAATTTTTGAAAACGTTCTGCAGCCCTATTCCCATCAAGAATGAAATAAAGCTAACACCCATGCTCATTACTGGCAGAAACACCCACTTCTATCATTTCTTACTACGATCAAACATTTTAGATAAATCTTTATTATCTTTATCGTCTTTTCCTTTACTACGTCTTGGCAGCGTGAGTATGCTCCGAATCGACGAACTTCTTGATTCTTCTCCTGAAATCGTAAAACGCCGAACAAGACGTGGACTTGACGGCTGTACTTGGTCATGCTCTTGTTCAACGCTCATTTCAGACAAATCCTGCTCAAGATTTCTTACTCTTTCTGCCAGATCGTGTTCGGGGGGGTTCAAAGGTTGGCGGATGGTGCCTTCGGACAATCTTCTGTTAACACCAACACGGGACTGCCTTAAAGACATCGCATTTAATTCATCATCGGATGTGACATTGAATTGTTTAACAACGCGCAAAATATCTGTTTCAAATGTCGAAAAAGATAATAAATGCTGCTGTCTTGATAAGAAATCCTTCAACAAGCTTCCTCTTAGCGAGGCAATATCAATGGGAGAATTTTCACCAGAAAAAGTGAGATCTTTCATCAACAAAAAGTAACAGGGCAATGCTTTGAGGGATCCCTTCATTATTTCCCTTATTTTACTGTAATTACCACTATAACTAAGTTTAGCATTGCACTTGGCCAGAAGTTCTATCATATTTTTTTTTAAAGGAACTTTTAACCTAGTAATAGTATGGCTATTAATCGCCAAGGAGATTGCCATGGCACAATTAACTTCAAGGTGTTGCTCTTGTAGAAGATTATCAAGCAGGTGAATACAAAAAATGAGAAACAACTCTCTTTCTTGTGTTGAGCTACTTCTTAAAATTTTCAAAGTGAAGTAATTTGTCAGCTTGGCAAGAAAATTTACCAATTCAAATACATTCGGACATCCTATAGGCGTTTTAGGATTTTCTTGAGCAAGATAGGCTGCAAATTCACTCACCTTGGTACATTGCACATAACGTAAAGCAATCGCACGCAAATCGTTTGACACACTCAATGCCAAAGGAGCAATGTTATCTGACGTGATATGAAAAGCATTAAAAAAGATTGCCGGTTTACCCTTTTTAACATCCATATGCACTAAAAAGGCATGAATGTTATAACAATTATTTAAACTAACGGCTCGTTTGTGGCAAAATTGTGCAAAACTTTTAATCAACGCACTCAAGGTAGGAAATTGAGGTTTTATGAGCTCAACAAATGCATCGATATTGATGGGAGATCCCTCATCATAAGCAGCCTGTTTAAGAATTTCCACCGCCCCTAAACAAGCGATAAGTTTTTGCGGATGGCTAAAACTAGGATATAAAGTTAAAATTTGTTCAATTATTTTATCAGGCGCATATTGCGCTAACATCCCAATTATAAACTGATCTAATTCGTAATGATGTTTGTCATAATGCGATGCCATATGCTCCACAAGCATATGTAATTCCTGAACTTCACTCTCAGCTGTTTTTCTCCGGTGTCTTTCAAAATACTCTCCAAGCCCTTGTTTTTGTACTTCTTGATGGATCTGTTTTTCAAAATTTTCCTGCATGCTAAGAGGAAGTATACTCGGCATAATCACATGAACATTGGTAGTCGTTAAAATTTTACCTACATTCTTGTATTCAGTTTCTGGAACACATCGAATTAAATCCTCTACGCGAAGTAGAGCACCTTTATGAAGCAGTAGCGTAAAGATCTTCTCTGCTTTGTTCACAAGGGCGTAAACAGCAAGAGGACAATCTGTTTGAGGAAATGGGGCATTAGGGTGGCTTGTTTTAAGAAACGCTTCAACAAAGCGAATGTCATCTTCTTTGATAAATTGATTATAATCTAACACATGGCACCCTATTATCTATTCAAAGGCCGTAAGTTCCCGCATATGCCGATCTCGACAAACCCACATCATTCACATTTTCTTCTATACAAACGGTTATATCCCTGTACTATTTTACCTGGCACGGAGATAGTACCGCTTAAATCAGGGTTTGAAATCACTAATTCATACGTTTTAAGCGCCTCATCCACATGCTGCTTGGCCATCATGCAAAAGGTAAATGCCGCTATTTTGTTTGGGCAGGTTGCTAGCGCTTCTCCTGGGCCACAATCGCGAAAATGTGCTTTGTGTAGCGTCCAGAGATCTTGCGCCTCTGGCGTAACCCCTAAACGCATTAGCGCTATAAGAGGGGCTTGTTGTTGGGTGAGAAACGAAAGGGTTTTAAGTGGGGATGGCATATGTTGCAGTGTTGCTGAGGTGAGCACTAAATCAAATTCGCCTAAGCGTTGCGAAAAGTCTCCTTGTAGATCATAAAAAGCCAATTCTTCATTTTGTAGGGGCTTACCTAATTTAATGACTTCAGGCAGTTCAACCACGGTCCAATCAAACTGGATATGGCTCAAAAATTTTTTGGCGATATAATAATGGGTTCCAAAAGCACCGCCGAAGTCCAATATTTTTAAGTTGTTTTTATTAAGTAGTGAAATAACAGACAATAAAAACAAATGATGCGCATCTAGCGTGACAGGGGTGGCTGTTTTTAATGAATCGATAAATTTTACAGTTTTCTTAAAAATAGATTCAATCAGCTCATTGTCATCATAACCATTAAATTTCTTAACGGCTGCATTTGCTTGCTCAAAATTTTGGTAAACATTTTTTGTACCAAGCATTTTTTTGGCTATCTTTTTGGTAATGGGCGGCAAAAGCTCGTTTAAAATCATGGTAAATCCTTTATGCCTTAATATGCAAATTCTGTCTGTTCGTATTTTTGCGTGTAAAATTGAATGGTGTTATTCAGACCCTCTAAAAATGGGGTTTTTGGCTGCCATTGTAGATCTGCTTTAATTTTTTCTATACTTACTGCGTAACGGAAATCATGCCCTGGCCTATCGGATACAAAGGAAATCAGCGACGTAAAATCAAGGGGCGGATTGTTAACATATTGGTTTAATTGCTGGCAGATAAGTGTTGCTAACGCAATATTAGACAGCTCATTATCCCCCCCAATATTATAATGCTCACCCGCAATAGCATGGTGAAACACTTTGTCAATAGCATGGCAATGATCGCCTACATATAACCAATCTCGTACATTTAGGCCATTACCGTAAATAGGAATAGGTTGCCTTGATAAGGCTTTACGAATAATCGTTGGGATAAGCTTTTCATCATGTTGATGCGGCCCATAATTGTTGGAACAATTGGTTATCACGGTATTTAAGCCATAAGTTTTGAAGAAGCTGCGTGCCAGATGATCAGAGCTTGCTTTACTGGCACTGTAGGGTGAATTGGGCGCATAGGGCGTGTTTTCGGTAAAATAGCCACTATCCCCCAAGCTGCCGTAGACTTCATCGGTTGAAATATGATGAAAACGGTTAGTTTTTTTATTGCCAACCCAATATTTTTTGGCCACCTCTAACAACGTAAAGGTTCCTACGATGTTGGTATTAATAAATGCATAAGGGTTTGAAATGGAATTATCAACATGCGATTCGGCCGCAAAATGAAGAACGCCGTTAATATCATAATCCACAAATATTTTTTCAACTAAGGCTTTGTCCGTAATATCCCCTTTAATAAAAATATGGCGCGGATTATCCTTAAAAGCCTGCATATTTAAAGGGGAGGCTGCATACGTCATACTATCCAAATTGATAATGGTATAATTTGGATATTTATTTAAAAGGTAACTTATAGCATTTGATCCAATAAACCCAGCTCCACCGGTAACTAATAACTGTTTCATTTAGGAAAACTCCCTCTGTAACAGGGCTTCTAAGTAGGCGCGATAATGACTTTGCGGATACGCTTCTATCAGTTGCAAATACTGCGCCTTGGAAATATATTTAAGCCTATAAGCAATTTCTTCAATACAGGCAATCTTTAAGCCTTGCCTGGATTCTATCACTTCAACAAATTTGCTCGCATCATGTAAACTTTCGTGGGTACCGGTATCTAACCAGGCCATGCCTCTGCCTAAAATTTCTAAATGGAGTTGTTCTTGCTTTAAATAAAGGTTATTCAGATCAGAAATTTCCAGCTCACCCCGCTTAGAGGGCTGCAAAGTTTTAGCAAGCTTAACAACCTGATTATCGTAAAAATACAATCCTGTAATGGCATAATTCGATTTAGGGTGCTGTGGTTTTTCCTCAATATGAATAACCTTTCCTTGTTCATTTATTTGCGCAACGCCGTAACGCTCGGGATCTTTAACATAATAACCAAATAAACAAGCGCCTGTTTTTAAATTTGCTATATTTTTAAGATAAGCAGGAAGCCCTTCGCCATAGAAAATATTATCACCTAAAATAAGACAAACCGCTTCCTGATTGATAAATTCTTCACCAATAATAAACGCTTCTGGGATCCCCCTTGGTTTTTCTTGTACTTTATAGCTTATGTTGAGCCCAAGATGGGTGCCATCTTTAAAGAGCGTTTCAAATGCGCCAACATCACGTTCCGTCGTAATGATTAAAATATCTTTAATACCTGCCAACATGAGGACCGACAAGGGGTAGTAAATCAGCGGCTTATCATAGATAGGTAATAATTGCTTACAAATAACATTGGTTAAGGGGGCAAGCCTGCTTCCCGTACCACCGGCTAGTATAATTCCTTTCATGATGCTTCCCTTTGCATAAATTCGTTCATGATGTGACAAACAGCTAAAATATCATCAACTGTGTGAAAATAAGAAATAGGCAAACTTAAAGTGGTGGCATGCCACCAATCACTTTGTTTATACGCATTTTCATCAAACATGCCTTGTAAGGCCTTTTGTTTATACGGCGCTATGGGGTAATGAACTTCCGTTGATACACCATGTTCTTTTAAATAGACTCTCAGTTCATCGCGTTTTGGATGATGCACATTATAGATATGGTAAACATCATAAAAACCCGCTTGAGGTTGCGGTTTATGATAACGATTATCTAAATGCTTGTCATAAATTAAGGCAAGCTCACGCTTGTGTGCGTTTATTTTATCAAGATGAGGCAGTTTTACATTTAAAAAAGCGGCTTGGACTTCATCAAGGCGGGAATTCGTTCCCAGGTAGTCGTTATGATATTTAAGGTGTGAACCATAATTTCTAAGGGCTTTTAATTTATTCGCTAACGCTTCATCGTTGGTGAGCACAGCGCCTGCATCCCCCAGAGCGCCTAAATTTTTAGTAGGGTAAAAGCTAAAAGCACAAAGCGTGCTAAAGGAGCCCACTTTTTTTCCAAAATACGTAGCGCCATGGGCTTGGGCACAATCTTCAATGATATGTAATTGATATTTTTTTGCTAAAGCACTTATCACTTCCATTTCACAGGCATGGCCATATAAGTGAACGGGCATAATGGCCTTGGTTTTAGGGGTGATGGCTTTTTCAATTAACTGTGCATCAATATTACCGTCAATAGCATTGGGCTCTACCAACACGGGCGTTAAGCCTACTTTAAGGATGCTTAAAATAGAGGCCACATAAGCATTCGCCGCCACAATCACTTCGCACCCTTGCGGTAATTCAAGTGCTTGTAGTGCTAATATTAACGCGTCTAACCCGGAAGCCACCCCAATGCAATATTTCATATCGTTATAGTGGGCAAAGGCTTGTTCAAACTGTTTAACCTGCTCCCCTAAAATAAACCAGCCGGATTTCATGATCTTATCGAAGGCTGCCGTAAATTCTTCAAAAAAAGGGTTATTCAGTTTTGCTAAATTTTCATATTCAACGGTGCGCATTATAATGGCTCATTTATATAATCAGTGGGATCAAAATATTCGGATGCTGCTACTAATAAAATAGGGGTCTTCTCAAATTGAGTCATTTCATGCCAATCTTGTGGCTCTAAGATTAATACTTCATTGGGTTTATTTAATAGATAGGAAGTTTCCTTGCCTTCTTTTTTAATTAACACTTCACATTCGCCTTGCAAGCAGATCATCGCTTGCCAGGTTTTTTTGTGTCGATGCCTGCCGCGTGGCTCATCGTTAAGATCATAAATCCAATAAAGCCTTTTTATTTCAAAAGGTAAAACTTTTTCCAAAACGGTTAAAGAGCCTCTTCTGTCTGTTCTGGTTGGCAATTCAATAATATGTGCCATGTTAGCCTCTAAAATTGACTAATGAATAAGTGTTACAATGACCACTTATTCTATGTTTAAGTTGTCTTAATGCTTCTATTAAAGAGAAGCCTTTGGTTGCTTGGCAATGAACATTCATTGCTTTTACGAGTTCTTTTGTTTTTTCATTGTTTTTTAAATCGTTTTCAATTTCCAATAATTTTTTAACATACGGTGCGTAAATGACTTTCTTGATTGTTTTGGCTAATTTATAGCCACCAAAATCAACTTGCTGGTTAATAAATTTTAAAGCATGAAAATGATAAAACACGAGAGGGAATTGATTCCCAGCCTCACAGCAAAGCTCAAGAGGGGCTTCATGGGCAACCTGATACTGCTGCACATTCCACGGCGCCACCCCACCCCCAAGATGTTCAAGCACCTTTACGTTGCTAAAGCGTGTTAACCAATCATCCAGATATTTTTGATCGCCAAATCTGCCTGGCTCAACACGATTAAAGCACCATTCAAGGCAAGCCTCGCGCCACCAGTGAAGTGCTTCTAACCCTGCCTTATCATTTTTAAAATACATAAACTGAACACAATATTTTCCTGACACAGCTGCGTGATCATAAACTTTGGTATAACGGTGCTCAGTGAGCAAAATGGAGTAATCTTTGGCTTCTTCCAACAACATTACCGGATCTTGCCAAAAATAGAGATCGGCATCTAAATAACAAACTTCGTTGAGTTGAAATTTTTCCAAGCAATGTAAAATCACCGATGAGGTACAAGTCCAGCAATATTCGGCAATGGTTCTCGTGGGTTTTACTGCTAATAAGGCCTTGGTTTCAAAGGCTTGCAAAGAGATAACCGTCACATGTTCAAGCTTGAGCTCTTGTAGCACGGTATAAGCTTTATCATCAAAAGCGAAAATATATAAGTGAAATGATTTTGCGCATGCAACAAGTGAACGGTATAGGGCTAATCCGCGGGAAAGGTAATGGCTATTAAATAATGTACAATAGTTCATTTATTATCCCTTAGGTTGAAAACTCAGCCTTCTTAGTAGGCCGCTTCAAAAAAATGCCGTTTATCATTTTTCTAACAATCCGTTTATATAGCGGGATTTGGTACTTTTTAAAAAAGTTCACGTAATGCTGATAGGCTATCTCACTATGCTCTACCCTAATTGTATTTATGGTAATTTTCTCATCACTTAACGTAACATCGAAAATATCGGTGATTGCACAATGCTCCCCTGTGTTATCAAGCCCAATGTTTCGCACTAAGCTTTTCCCAGGATAAAGAGTTAATAAATTATTAATGAATGCGCTGGCATTCCATCTGATTGCCCAGGAATTGTTTTTTCCGTTAATCTGATCTTTAAGCATTTGAATATTTGGCTGTGTAAAATTAAAGTCAAAAGCTTTTGCCATATTTTTTTCTGTTAAAAGTTTGAGCAATTTTTTTCCATCGGGTTCAAACTTATCCCATGCTCTTTTCCAGGTAGCCCATCCCCAACAATCGGCACCTTTTAAAAAATAGGTTTCGGGCATGGTTTCTTTAATGGGAAAGGCATACCCATGGATTGACGCTACTTTTTCATTGTCCTGGTAAAAGTCTAAACCTTCATTCATGAAAGTTAAAAAGTAGGGTGAAAGCTCTAAATCGTCTTCTAAAACGATAACCTTTCCATAGTGATTAACAATTTGCGTAACGCCCTGAATAATAGAATTGGCAAGCCCTAAATTATGTTCACGGTAAATGATGTCGATGGCGGCAAAACCTGAAATGGTTTTAAGATAATCTCTTAATACCTGAACTTGGGATTTACTTTGTTCGTTTTTAGGTCCATCGGAAAAAATAAACAGCGTACTGTATTTGGCTAAGGGATCCTTCAATAGGGAAGCAAGAGTCTTTTGGGTGTGCCACAGACGATTATACGTAAACAGACAAATGGGGGCATATTGCATTGTTTGAGACACCGTGATTTAAAGCAAGTTAAGCAACATTTTATTTTTGCTTCACGTCAGATAAGGGTTTAGCGCGCATGTTAACACAGGTGCAAATGAGCCGCTAAGCATCGTCTTAGTTCGACTTAAGCAATCCCACCTGACGTTGATCTGTGATATGTTCTTGGACCCAAAGGTGGGGGTTAGTCACAGTTATCCTTGAACCTATCTAAACCTTCCTATATATTGTCAA
>CAZHSJ010000073.1:0-12308 GCA_964535225.1 Uncultured Candidatus Berkiella sp.
CACTTCAATCCATTCTAATACTCGCAAAAAGGAAAGTAAATTTTCATGGCTTAACTTTAGCATTTTCTGGTGAGACAATTGCGCACGGTGCGACATGATGAAATGCCAAAGATTAAGATAGCTCATAAAGTCGGAATTTTCATGCGCAAATTGCGCGTGCTTTTCATCCGCTTTTGCTTGATTATCTTGCGGCCGCTCTCTTACATCAACAATACTTAATGCGCTTGCGATTATAAGAATTTCAGTTAAAGCACCATAGTGATTAGCAGCGATAATAACACGGCCTAGTTTAGGCTCAATGGGTATATTCGCTAACATTTTACCCAGTGGGGTAATGCGTTTATTATCATCCACAGCACCTAGACGCTCTAGCAACGTAAAACCATCTTTTATGTATCGATTGTCGGGCGGCTCAATAAAAGGAAAAGACTCAATACTTTCAAAGTTAAGTGACAACATTTTTAAGATAACACCGGCCAGATTCGTTCTTAAAATTTCAGGTTCGGTATAGTGTGGCCGTAAATTGTAGTCCTCTTCACTATATAATCGAAAACACACGCCTGGCCCGACTCGTCCGCAACGTCCTTTACGCTGATCGGCACTGGCACGTGAAATAGATTCAATCGGTAAACGTTGTAATTTATTGCGATAATTATAACGACTTATTCTGGCCAACCCTGAATCTATAACATAACGAATATTAGGTACCGTTAAAGAGGTCTCAGCCACATTGGTTGTTACAATAATTTTTCGCTTTTTAGCGCTTTGGAATACTCTTTGTTGTTCTTGGTTACTTTGTCTTGAAAATAAAGGAAGTAGCTCAACCTGGTTCAAGCGTCTTTTGGATAATAGCTCAATTACCTCTCTTATTTCTTTTTCTCCACTTTGAAAAATAAGTAAATCACCGGGACCTTTACTTAGCGCTAAATCAACCGCATGAGCCACTTGCATAATAGGATCATCTGAATCATCATGAAAATGCTGTCCTAAATACAATACCTCCACAGGGTAACTTCTTCCCTCTACTTCTATAACAGGCGCATGATTAAAAAATTCAGAAAATCGCTTAACATCGATAGTGGCAGAAGTAATAATAACTTTTAGATCTTTTCTTTTGGAAGTGAGTTTTTTTAAATAGCCTAATAAAAAATCAATATTTAAACTTCTTTCATGGGCCTCATCAATAATAAGACAATCATATTGGGTTAACCATTTATCTGTTTGCGTCTCTGATAACAAAATACCATCTGTCATTATTTTAATATAATTTTCGGGTGAGGAGGTATCGGAGAAACGCACTTTAAAGCCAACGTATTTTCCTAAAGGGCTCTCAAGCTCACTAGCAATGCGCATGGCTACCGTTCTTGCGGCTATTCGCCGAGGTTGCGTATGGCCAATTAAACCACCTCTGCCTAATCCTGCTTCTAAACATAACTTGGGAAGTTGCGTCGTTTTGCCTGAGCCTGTTTCGCCCGCTACCACTATCACTTGGTGTTCATGCAACGCTTTTATAATGTCATCTTTCTTTGCATTAATTGGCAGATCAGGGTAGGTAAAAGCAGGTACGTTGTTTTCTCTTTGCTTGCGCAATAAAAGAGAGTCCTGAATTTCCTCATTTAATTGAGTTAACTTTGCTTCTTTTTTTTCTGCATTTAACTTTAACGCTTGAATATAGGCTTTTTTAAATCTATATTGGTGCGCAATCATGCATTGGTTTATTAAAGCTTCCATCAGCACTTGACACTTATAAACCAAGTACGGCCGAGTCGAGGTTAAGCCATTGCAGCAGATTATTTTTTTCACTTGCGCTGATATTCTCTTTTAGGGAGAGTTGAGCGGTATCAAAAGGCGATTCAGCGAGAGTTACTATGGTTTCTTTTAAAACATCTTGCCGAAAAAAATGTACTTTTACTGCTTGCGAAGGGGCCAGCCTTTTGGCAACTTTATCAAAAGAATCAGCATCCACTTTAAGATCATTGATGGCAACAATCTCATCAAGGGCAGAAATACCTGCTTGCATGGCTGCCCCATTTTCGATAAGGCTGGAAACGGTTAACCGAGACTGCGATTTGGTCAAGTTAAATTGAAAAATGCCTGGCCGAAAAGTACCATTATCTAGCGTGCGCTTACCGCCATTATCATCTGAACTTTGCTGTTGTCTTAAGGTTACCGCTATTCCAAAAGGCGCCAACAAGGTATCCATTGGCAATATTTTTGTTGTATATATCGCATCATTCACAAACTGGGCAATACGCTCCCCACCTTCTTTAATGATAAGTGATTCAATAAAACCTTCAGGGACACCTTTTAAAGATTCGCCGAATTCTTTCCATAAGAGCTTCATAATGTGATCTAACGTTGTCTGATTATTGGTAAAGGTTCTCAATAATAAATCAAAAGCTAAAGCGATGAGCGATCCTTTCAAATAGTAACTTACCTGAGAATTTAGCGCATTTTCAGTTGGAATATAAAACTTAATCCAGGCATCAAAGCTCGCACTCGCTACACTTTGAACAAAACTGCCTGGCGTACGTAGCACTTTGGTTAGCGTTTGTGCAAGCAGATCTAAATACTGATCAAGCGAAATTACTTTAGCACGAAGTAAGGCTAGCTCATCATAGTAAGAGGTGATCCCTTCAAAGGCCCATAATTGATTCGTGTAATTTTTATCATTTAAATTATACGGCGCAAAACTAAGTGGTTTAATTCTTTTTACATTCCAGGCATGAAAATATTCATGGCTAAACAAGGCAAGCAAGTTAATATAATTGCGCGTAACTAAAGGTTCTGCTTTAAGGGGTAAAAAATCTCTTGGTGCAATTAACGCAGTAGAAGATCGATGCTCAAGGCCACCGTAACCGTCTTTGGAAACGGTGAGTAAAAAAAGATAGCGATTAAAAGGAATGTTTTGTTCGAAGGTATTACAATGTGTTTCACAAATTTTTTGCACATCACAAGCTAACCTTGAAAGAAAACCATCATGTTTTCCCGAAACCACAATGGCATGGCTTACGCCATAAACATCAAATTCTATAAGATCAAAATTGCCCATTTCAACAGGGTGATCTATTAATTCATCATAACTATCTGCTTGATAAGTGCCAAAACCCCATGGTTTTGCATTAATGGGTTTTAAGGTTGTGGCGACTCTCCATTGCTTAGCCCCCTCACAAAGAGGCGGATTAATTGTGATTTGACAGGGCCCTTCGATGCTTGGTTGTAAACACAAACAATTGGGATTAAAAAAAGCATGATTCTCATCTAAATGCGCTCCCCTGACTGAACTGTCCCAAGCATAAACCGTATACTCAATCAAAATGGGATAATCACTCTTTTCTAAACGCCAAGTGTTACTATTTATTTTTGTGATAGCAAAGGCTTCTTTGTTATGCTCTTTAACGACAAACGATGTTAGGGTGACAATATGTCTGGCATAGTCACGAATAAGATAACTCCCCGGGATCCAATTCGGCATAGATACCGTTATCCCTTGCTGGGGGGGGATCGTCATGCGAATAGTAAAAAGGTGTGAACTGGGGAGCGTTGCATTCACTTCATAGTGAATCATATGCAATCCTTAAATTTATTTAGGCGCCAAACTATTAAACTCTTCTTATTCATTTATATATTATGCTTGAAAGAGAAACTGATTGCATTTTGAGGGAGCACTTATTTGAACCAAGAAAATCCCTATGATCTCATCGTTATTGGCGGAGGTATTAACGGCGTTGGGATTGCTGCCGATGCCGCGGGCCGTGGCCTTGCGGTTTATTTGTGCGAACAACATGATCTCGCCAG
Source organism: Uncultured Candidatus Berkiella sp. (assembly GCA_964535225.1). Classification (GTDB taxonomy): domain Bacteria; phylum Pseudomonadota; class Gammaproteobacteria; order Berkiellales; family Berkiellaceae; genus Berkiella. Next base: position 3,799 of record CAZHSJ010000073.1, read on the forward strand.
TGGTACTTCTTCCATGAGCACTAAATTAATTCACGGTGGCCTACGTTATTTAGAGTCCTATAATTTTGCATTAGTGCGTAAATCTTTAAAAGAAAGAAAAATACTCCACACGCTAGCACCTCATCTTATTAAACCCTTACGCTTTGTCATGCCTTATACAAAAAATTTACGCTCGCTTTGGCTTATTCGTCTTGGATTATACGTGTATGACTTTTTAGGCCCGCGATTTGCTTTCAAGCGCTCTAAAGCAATTACGCTTGAAACAACGCCAGATAATCCCTTAAAGCGATCATTACGAAAAGGATTTATTTACACTGATTGCTTTACCGATGATGCAAGGCTGGTTATCGCAAATGCGTTGCGCGCAAAGCGCTTTGGCGCACAGATTCAAACGCGGGTAAAATGCATTGGTGCTTTTAGAAGCCAAGATCTTTGGGAAGTACATTTGCTTGACACCCAAACAAATCAAACAACCATCGCTAAATCCTATGCGTTAGTGAATGCAGCAGGGCCATGGGTTGAAACTGTGATCCAGCAAACCTTTAAATTACAAAGCAAAAATCATATTAAGTTAGTCAAGGGTAGTCATCTTGTTGTTCCCAAATTATATGAGAGAGAACAAGCTTACACATTACAACATAAAGATGGCAGAATCGTTTTTGTTATTCCCTATTTAAATCAATTCACGCTGATTGGTACAACGGATGTTGAACATAAAGATAACCCTGAACTTGCACAAATCAGTATCCAAGAAAAAGAATATCTGTGTAATATCGTTAGCGACTATTTTCACCACCCCTTAAAACCGCATGACATTCTTTATGCCTGGTCTGGTGTAAGACCACTGGTTGATGATCACTCATTAAATGCCTCCTCGATTACGCGAGATTATAAGTTGGAATTGCAGGTGGATGCTAACAATAAACTCCCTTTAATTCATGTTTTTGGTGGAAAATTAACCACCTATCGCGTTTTGGCAGAGCAAGCTGTCGATATGCTTGCCCCATTCTTTACTTATTGCGGTACTGGATGGACATCAACAGGCGCTTTGCCAGGTGGGAATTTACCAGAAAATAATCTAGACACTTTCATACAAAAACTAGCACAAGACTATGCATGGTTACCACATTCTATCATAACGCGCTTTGCACATAGCTATGGCACCCTTTCCTATCACTTGTTAAAAGAAGCCAACAGCATTGCTGATCTTGGCAAAGACTTTGGGCAGGGTCTTTATGAAAAAGAAGTGATTTACTTAATTGAGCATGAGTGGGCTAAATCAAGTGAAGATATTTTAATGCGACGAACGAAAATTGGTTATTTTTTAAATCAAGAAGAAAAAGAAGAATTAAATATTTGGTTAATGCAATATTGGGAACACACGCAGCCCCCCCTAAAGAGGCAACGTGATTTGCCAGGCGACCGAATCCAGGCGTGCTATAAATAACAGTAATTTTGTGACCTACCACCAATCATTCTTAGCAAATCTGCTTTATGGAATGTATATTATAATTACGGACTATTTTTTAAGGCCATTATGTCAAGCCCTACTGTTTACGAGATCATCCAGCGTGCCCGCAGGTTACTGAGTGCACGTATTGGCATTAATAGAAATGATGAATTAACCTACATTAAAATTATTAATCGGCTTAATGATCTTGAAAATGCAAGCAACACAGATGAAGAAAAACTTACCACACTCATACAGTTCCTTAATATTATTTCAAATAGTAGCGCTGATGAAAATCAGCATCTTAGAATAACAGCAAAAACTTTGCTTGAGAACATTGATAACGCAGAAAACCAAGCAACCGAAACTTTGATTAAAACTGAACCCGTAGCAAGAAAAAGCATATTAAAAACGACACCGGCAAGCGACAGAACATCTGAAAAGCAAGCTCAATTTAAGGAAAAGGTAGATGTTCGCGTAAAACCTTATCTGTTGTCAGAAGAAGAAAGACGACATAAAAATCCCAGATATGCGGCCGATGTTGCTGAACTGAGAGTAGAAGATCCCGACGTACCCGTCATGTCTCCTATTACACCAGAAAGCTTCAAATCAAGTGGGGACAAAACGCCAGAAGAACTCGTTGGGACAGAATTTGATCCTCATGTAAGATTTGCTGATAAAACTGTAGTATTGCCAGAAAGATTTACGCTTTCTTATAATGAAGAACAATTACAAGAATTGAAAGCATTAGGCCTTGTTGATGATACAATGCGCTTGGAAGACATGAATGATCAATCTCAAATACTAAAGATCAATGAAAATTTATTTTCTGCTGCGGAAGAATATCTTGAAGGTTTTCATGATGTCGATGCCGTTAATTTAACCATTGTTGGCAATAATCAACTTGAAGCTGAAATGTATCGAGATGAGTCTAACCAACCCTATAAAGTACAATTAACCACTGAAGAACTAATTCATCACTACAAAGAGATGAGGCAATTAAAAACAAACTGTAATTTAACCTTTGGAGCCACCTTTAGTAATATTAAAGAGTTCTATAATGACATAATAGGAAAAGCGGAAGCTAAAACGAGCTTATTTTCTTTCCAATCATTTAAAAACCTTAGCACGGCTTATCTTACGAATAAGAGCAAAGAGAGTGAAGCCCAATTAAATGACATCGCCTTAATGTTAGATGTGCTTAAGCATGATGAAAAAACGACCCCCATCATTAAAGCTGAAATGGCCGTTGCCTATTTAACAAAACTTCAATCAAGTTTAAAAACGCAGAATGATAACTATTCCAAAGGCGTTGATGCCGTCTGTGACAGGCTTAAAAGAATGTTAACTGAAAAGAATAATGTCTTAGAAAATTTACAAAACCCTGAGCACCGCTCAACGCGGGCAAGTCAAATGGAAATTATCCTCAAAGAACTTAAAGCGCCATCTGAACCAACCTCTTCAAAAAAATATGATTTTTAGGTTCTTCGTTTTAGTTAACTATTAATCAACTTAACGGGATCTAATCGCGTTGCCATGTTAGCCGGTAAAAATCCAACACTTAAGCCAATCACTATCGTAATAAGTATGCTAAGAAGAAGGGATGAAAACTGCCAAAAATAAGTCATCGATAGACTTTTCACAATACAAAATGCGCCAATCTGACCCAAGAACAAACCGCAACAACCTCCCAATAAACATAGGCTAAGTGATTCGATGAGAAATTGATTACGAATGTCACTTGCCGTTGCGCCTAAGCTCATTCTCAAGCCAATTTCTTTTTTTCGTTCCTCTATTAAGATAAAGAGTAAATTTAAGATGGACACAATCCCAAGCAAGAGTGTTACCCCTGCAACAATAGTTAGAATTCGCATCGTTAAGTTTACTTGCTTAAATAAGGCTTGTTCAAATAATAGGGCATCTTTAAAAAAGAACCTTACTTTGCCTAGAATTTTTGTTAAGGCCAGATTGAGTTTATGTTGCGCTGTTACTAAGTCACCCTTTTTTCCTTGGACGATAAAAGAATCTATTGTAGCGCTGTTTTCAAAACGACCCAACAAGTGTAAATCAAACAATAGGGCATAATTGACATCAAAATCTAAAATAGGATTAAACTCTTTTTCCTCAAGAATACCGATGATGGTAAAAAAATGATCATCGACATTGACCGACTGCCCAATAAGACTGTGAACACCCAGTTCATGCAGGTTTTGTGCAATTTTTGATCCCACGACAGCCACTTTGTCATTTTTATCTAAAGGGTGCAGTTTTCTACCCGATTGAATTTGCCATTGCATCAGTGAAAAAACATCCGTACTTACGGCAATGGGGATAGCCTCTAGCGGTTTTAAATCAAAAAGCACCTTAGCACTTAATAATTTATACGGTATTAAGCTATAGTCTTCTTTAAAGTATTGGCTTAACTTTTCAACATGTTGATAGCCAAGATATTCCTTAATTGCCCTATTATCTTGGGAAGACGTTGTCATGATATTTAACACAAAGCGCGACCCACCAAACTTATTCATAAAGGCTTCGCTATTTTTGTTCACAATATTATTTAGCGCGACAAGCGCGCAGATTGATCCCACCCCTACGGCTATACCAATTAAGCTAAAGATAAAACGCATTCGGTAATATTTAAATAAAGAAAGGAGATCGTCATAATACCTTCTTAACATGGTGACTTTTCCAGCTCAAAAATCACATCACATCGTTTAGCGACACTCTCATCATGCGTTACCATCACTAATGAAAAACCATGGTGGTTTTGTAATGAGAATAAGAGATCTAGAACCTCATTTTTCGTTTCATTATCTAAGGCGCTTGTGGGTTCGTCGGCTAATAGTATTTTAGGCATGCCTATCATTGCTCTGGCAATACTCAAGCGTTGTTGCTGGCCTCCGGATAATTGATGTGGCAGACGGTGGTGAAGTTCTTTTAAATTTAGTTCATTTAGTAAACCCATGGCTCTTTGTTGTGCAACACGAAGTGGGATCCCTCTATAAATTAAAGGCAAGGCGCAATTTTGAATGCTGGTATAATGCGGTATTAACAGGTGAGATTGAAAGATAAATCCAAAAAAGGCATTACGTAAAACCGCTTTTTGCTTATTTGAAAGCTGTAGTACATTTTGCCCGTCTAAGTAATAATCCCCTTTTGTTGGCACATCTAATAAACCTAAAATACTTAATAGGGTTGTTTTTCCCGTTCCTGAGGGCCCAACAATGGCATAGGATCTGCTCTTATCAAGGGTTAAATGAAGGTTTTCAAAAACACTCTTTTGTTTTTGTTCAAACGTTTTTGTGATGCCTATTAAGTTAACTAAAGACCACAACTTTGTCACCCACTTTAAGTCCTTTGCTAATAAGTACTTGATCATTGGAGGTTGGGCCAATCTCTACTTTTTGTAAGGTTGATTTTTCATTATTGTCTAAAACCGTAACAAAAGTATCTTCATTTTTTACCGTAATCGCATTTTTAGGGACAAAGATCCCCTGTAGTTTTGGGGTTTTTAAATGAACCATCGCACTCATTCCAAGTAAAATTTTATCTTTTAACTTGGGATCAACGTCTTCTAATTTTATTTTCACATCGAAGCTCGCTGATGGTTGCGATTGACTCGCTTTATTGGTGAGCAAATTAATTTCGTGAATTTTTCCTTGAAAGGGCTTACCACTTAAAGCAAGGAGCGAAACCTTTGCTTCTTGATCTTTATGGATATTAATAATGTCATATTCATCAACTTTTATTTGCACATAAATATGATCATTTTGAGCAACAATACCCAGGCTTTGATCTTCTTGATAAGATTTTCTGTGTGAAGCATTTGCCCATTCTCTTGTGGCATCGGGGCGAATTGGTGGCAAAAATATCCCCGTTAAGGGGGAGCGGATAGTGAGCGCTTGCATTTTATCATTCAATAATTTGATTTGCGCTTCGCATTGGCTTACTTTTAGCTTTGCTAATTTAATATATTGCTCCCCACCTTTCTTTTTTATATCGCTCAAATTCTGCTTAGATTGGTTATAATGGTTTAAGCTATGTTTGTATGAGCGCTCATCTTGAGCAAATTCTTCCTTAGACACAATCCCTGCATTGTACAATTTTTGGCTTTGTTCAAATCTGTCTTTATCGTGTTCAAACTCATCTTCTGCACGACTTAAACTATATTGTGCTTGCAAGACTTCGGAGCTTGAATCCCAGCGTTGTAATTTTTCAAGGTGCTGCTGATATTCAAATAGCCTCATTTTTTCTTCGTTGAGTCTTACTTGTAAATCTGGGGATGATAACTCAAAGAGCACATCATCTTTTTTCACCTGATCGCCAAAACTAACATATTTTGCGGCAATGCTAGCATGGGCAGGGCTATCAATTTCAACAACCTCTCCAGGGACTAAGACACCTGCATATTGCATGGGTTTGTTATCAACATTTTTGTTCTCAATGACAATAATTTGATCGGCATAGGCGTTGAAACTTATGATCATTGCAAAATATATCCATATTTTCATCAATACTAACCTTTTATGTTAACCATTTCTGAGCAAGCAACCCTGTGCAAAAGTCTACTTGCGCTATGATATCTAAATATGTTATCTGAGCTGAATTAAATTTAATTTGCACATCATGTAGTTTTTCTCTAAGGCTTGTTACCTCAAACATAGAAGTTCGCCCCGCCTCTAGCTTCATTAGCGCATCGTCATAGTTTTTTTGTGCCAAACTCAATTGTTGATTTGAGAGCATAAGTTGTTGCTTTTGTAGTTCAAGCTTTTCTAACAACCCCGTCGTGTGAGAAATTAAATAACGTTGGTGATTATTAAATTCTAATTCAATTTTTTGTAACTCTGCTTTTGTTGAGTAGGCGTAATGAGAACGCTCTGCTTTACCTGTTAAGGGGATACTCATTAATAATTGAGCAGAGTAATTACCACTGTTGTGCACAAAAGGTATATTGGTTACTGTGCTATCATATTGTGAGAGTGTTGGGTTATCGTTTCCATAAATGTGATAGCGTCCATAGGTAAAATCTGAACGAAAGCGCAAGTCAATTAGCTGCTGATCTTTTGCTACCAGAAGCTGATTTTTAAGCCTTTCTTGATTTACTCTTATCACTTTGGTTTCGATATCGTTATCCATTACTTTTTGGATTATTTCAGTTTTATCTAAGGTTATGTGTTTACCTGAAAAACTAATTGGCATCACGGTAAGCTCTTCACCCTCATATCCAATAATTTCTTTTAAATCGCGGATGGCTTCTTGGTGGGCAAATTTTGCTTGGGCTAAGTAACTTTCTGCCTGATTGAGTTGCAGTTGTGATGAGGTTAAATCGGAAAGGGGGGCTCTGCCTACATCCACCTTCATTTTTAAACTATCATAAAATCGTTGCGCTTGCGCTAACCATCTTTCTTGCGATCTCACATTATCATCGGCCAACATTAAGGCATGGTAACGTAAAATGACATTGTAGATGATTTGACTTGAGGCTTGCTTAAAGAGCAAATCTTGGATGTCGTTTAAAGCGCGTGTATTCTCAATAGACCACTTATTAACTATTTGCCTTCGCCCTTTTAACAAAGGCTGTTCTAACGTCACATGAACTGCATTACCACTTTTGCGTTGATATTGTTCATAGCCATAATTTTGCTCTGTGAATACTTCTATCTGTGTTCCAACGGGGGTTAATAACTTTAAAGAAGGGTAACCATGAATTTTCTTTTCGTTAAAATCTTCATTAAAGTAATCTTCATTTTGAACCGTGAGGGCCATGTTGAATGATAATTGCGGTGAGAATTTTTTTTTCAGTATTTTAAGCTCATTCACTCTTACTGTATTATCTACTCTTGCGTTGTTGAGTTGACTATTATTTTCAATGGCATAGGCAATAGCTGCTTTGAGATCCATGGTAATGGCGTAAAGCGGCGCGCTTACCCAAAACGACATTAACCAGAGTAATTTGACAATAGATGAGAGCTTCATGAGTAATACTAGCCTTTAGCGCCAAATGAAGTGGCCCTATTTACGCTTTTTATTTTGGTTGGGGTATAATCGTTGCGCTTGAGCTTTCAAAATTCCTTTATGCTCGCTTCGCTAACTCGCGCTGCTGACGGCGCTCAGACAATTCTTCGCTTGCAAAGAAATTCCGAAAACTCAAACGCGATAACCATATATACTCTAACCAGCTGATTTTGGGGCCAACAGAATGGGGAGAGTATAACGGTGTGACTACTTTGGAACAACCTGTTCGGCAAGTTCAAATAAGTCTTCTCTTTGACTCATAACATAATCTAAGGCTGCATAAAGCGCTGATTCTGTCAGCCCTAATGATAAAAGAAGTGGTTGCGGTAACAAGGTGCTGTCTGCGTCCCCAATATCAAGTCGTTTGAGTAGCCTTGTCGCCAATAGCACCATATTTGGATAGATAGCATACTCACCTTTATAGTTCTCATCATGATGATAACGTATCGCTGCACTGACTTGTGCCGGAAGCTCCCAAGCAGCACTTAGCCACGCCCCTATTTCATCATGCCCCATGCCAAGGACATAGTTTTCACTATTTTTAATACTTACCTGCGGATTGGCAACAACATATTCCGTTAACAGCGAAAAGTGTGGTGGGAAAACTTGCGCTAGCAACAAGTGACCAAAGTTATGTAAAAGCCCCCCTAAATAAGCCAAACCAATCATAGGCCGTTTAGTGTGGGGTACTAATTTTGCTATTCTTTCCACTAAAGCCCCACAAAGAATGGCAAACTGCCAATAGGCTTTCAACCCCAAGGGCCCAGACACGCTCACTCTCATTGTGCGCCCTAAAATAATGCCCAAGGCTAAATTCATGACCAAATCAAACCCTAAAACTTTCACAATCGCATCTTCTATCGAAGTTATTTTACCCTGATAGCCGTAATAGGGTGATTTTGCCCAGCTCATTAATTGTGCCGATAGGCTAGGATCTTTATCAATCGCTTGAGCTAATTCTTTTGAAGTTGATTGTGGGTTAAATCTTAATTTTAATATTTTTTGCGCTATTAAGGGGATGGCAGGTAATTCAATGGTTTCT
>CAZHSJ010000074.1:0-12079 GCA_964535225.1 Uncultured Candidatus Berkiella sp.
ATAAATTAAATAAAGAAATTACAGAGCTATTAACCACCTCAACCCAAACTCGAGCAAGGCTTGGGGGTAATATTTTTATCTCATCTATGGAGAATGATCCTATTGCTATTTTAGAGAGAACATTTAACGAGGTAACGCGCTTAACGCCCCTGCTAAAACGATTAAATGATGCAGCCAAGAGCAGTGAATTAGCACAAGGTCCTTTTGCGTTAACGATTGAAGCTGCGCTTAAGGCAAAAATAATCACCGACGAGGAAGCCAAACAACTCTATGAAATGGATAAATTAGTTCAAGCCGTTATTGCTGTCGATGATTTTTCCAACGATGAACTTGTTCGTGGTGAGAAAAAAATGGGTTCTTCATTAGCCCATAAAAAAGCAGGTGATTCCAAAAGTGATAAGAGGTTGAATTAGCCCGAAGGGCCTTGCGATTGGCTGGCCTGTTGCACCTTATCTTGCGATAATTCTGTAGGCGCTTCTTCTGGTGCTGGGAGATCTGCCTTGTCTTGTGTTTCTTCAGCTTTAACCGCTTGTTCCGTAGCTTTTTCTGAAGCTACTTGCGCCTGTGGTTTTTCTTCTGCTTTCTCCTGTGCAACTTTCCTGCGCGCGGGCTTTTCTTCAGATGCTTGCTTTCGTTTAAAGGGTTTGAAGAGGACTATCCCAACGAGCGCAATAATGCATAGGAAAATCACAAAAACAACCCCAAATCCGATCAACAACATTTTTTTCTTTTTCGCCAATTTTATGGCTGCCTGCTTTTTAGCCTCCGCTTTTGCTTTTGCTTTTTGCTCGGCTAATAAATTTGCTTTTATTTGTTCTTTGGTTAAAACAGCCTTCTTTTCTTCTGTCTTATCCTGCTTATGCATCCATTCTTCTTCTTGATTCACAAATAACTTAGGCGCCCATACTTCCAACAAGTCTTGTAATGCTGTTCGGTAATTAATTAATGGTCTTAAGGCAGGATTGCTAATTAATTGCGCATCATTAATATATGTTTCGATTTGTTTGCTCCTTGAAAACGGAAGCATTTTGTCAATTTGCTTTATCTGCAGGCGCTGCCACGCTTGATTGCTTTTTAATAGCTGATTTTGTTGTAACTCCAAATAGGCTTGTTGGTAAAGCTGCTCTATTTTTACTTCTGGGAGTACAACTTGCACCTGTCGAGCGTCTTTTAAGTAACCTGCTAAAATAATCGACATCTTTGCAATATCGCCAGAGGCTGGCAGAACAAGCTCCCAACGATTATCGTCCTTTTTATCCATTAACAAAGTTTCTGAACTGCCATCGGTATTTTGGAAAAAAGCAGATACTTTGAAAGAGGGCACGTTGAGCATGGGAGAATTTAATTGTGTTTTAATAATCATTTCATCATTTTGCGCATCAATTTTAGTATCCGTTGTTGCAGGATAATCATGTAGATAAAATTCTTGATATCTTTCACGTGCGAAGAGCAAACCTACCGCTTTAATGTCTAAACGATAAACGCCAGGTAAATTGTCAAGCGGGTAGTCATACCGAAAAACACCTATGCTATCTTTGCGTTTAGATTGTTCATCTTGCGTTAAATATATTTTATAGATCTCAGCGGTTGCTGTATTTTGCAAAGTTGCTGTCATTGTGGTTGAGGTGAGCAGATCACCTTCGATAATTTTTTTGCCATTTTCTTGTAAATAAACCGATAAGGCTAAGGTTTCTCCCCGGATGAGATTATTAGGAAATTCAGGTGTTACAATGTCTAAAGAGCTTGTCACAATCACTTCTGGATAAGATATAAAATTTCCTTGAATTTGCCATTGGCCGGCTGTAGGGAAAGGGACTTTAATCGCGTACAATTTATCTATTTTTTGCCACGTCAGGTTATTAGCACTATTTTGATAGGGGTTTAACGTTTTTCCATCTGGTGATATCAGGGCTATCGATGTAAACTCATCGGTTGCAACTAATACTTGAATTTCTTGCACGCCTTTGTCTACAACAAAGCGGTTGCGTCTGACAGGTAAGCGGGATTTTGCGGCAATAGCATCGTTAAAGTGCGTACTAACATTCCCTAGATTATCAATAGGTGCGTTAGGTTGGGGCTTGGTGTCTACTGCAAATACAGGCAGTGAAAAAATAGACAATAACAAACCCATTCTCATGAGGTAGCGTATCGATAAAGAGAGGCGCGCTTCTTTATATTTCATAAAGCTTACTATATAGACATTCTAAATATTTGGAATTCTAACAATGATGATAGCGCAATTTAGATAGGCGTGGTAAAACTACTCATCACCTTTCCAGTATGCTAGTTTAAGGATCTGGTGCTTTCTAGCGCTTGACAGGAATAATTCTGCAAGGAATATTCCTAATTTATGATATAGTTTTTGGCGTGTTCTTCTTACAATAGGTCTTTCACTAAATATGAGTACGCAGGCTACGTTAAGCAGAAATGTTACCACCCTTGCTTTAAAGGGCGGGATGTTTACGCTAACCACTATTCAGTTGTTAACCTATGATCTTGTTGCTTTGTCAGAAGAGTTAGATGAAAAAATTAATCAAGCGCCCAATTTCTTTTCGCATGCCCCCATCATCATAGACTTACATCGCTTAAGTGCCCACGAGGATATTGTCGATCTTAGCGCTATTATCGATATATTAAGAGCCAAAAAGCTGATTCCCATTGGCATACGAAGTGCAAGTAAACAATTTAAGGATGCTGCAAGCTTCGCTGGCTTAGCCGTTTTTCCTGAAGAAAAAGTGATTGCGCAAAAAAAACGCAGTCATGATGAAGAACATAAACTAACGAGCTCAACACCCAGCGCACAGCGCACCGAAGCACAATTAAGTGCCTCAAGATTAGTCACCCAGCCCGTTCGCTCAGGTCAACAAATCTATGCCCAAGGAGGCGATCTCATCGTGTTAGCCTCGGTGAGTCATGGTGCAGAGCTGTTAGCGGATGGTCATATCCATATTTATGGCTCCATGAGAGGTCGCGCCCTTGCGGGTGTCATGGGTGATAAAGACGCGATGATCTTTTGTAGAAGTTTAGAAGCTGAGCTTGTTTCTATTGCAGGTCAATACCGCCTAAGCGAAGATCTCAAAGAAACATGCTGGAAACAAAGCGCTTGTATTTCACTTCAAGAAGATCGTTTAGTCATTAAAGCGGTTTAACCTTACGCAGAGGACATATACCTTGAATAACACGCAATCAAAAGTCATCGTAGTTACATCTGGCAAGGGTGGCGTTGGTAAAACAACGACGAGTGCTGCCCTGAGTGCAGGTCTTGCTCAATTAGGCCATAAAACAGTTGTTATCGATTTTGATATTGGCCTTCGTAATTTAGATTTAATTATGGGGTGCGAACGCAGAGTTATTTATGACTTTGTGAATGTCATCAATGGCGACGCTAATTTAAGCCAGGCCCTCATTAAAGATAAACGCGTAGAAAATCTTTATATTCTACCTGCTTCGCAAACCAGAGATAAAGATGCTCTTACCAAAGAAGGCGTTGGCAAAATCATTGAAGAATTAAAGAAAGAATTTGAATTTGTTGTTTGTGATTCTCCTGCGGGCATTGAGCGTGGCGCGTTAATGGCATTATATTTTGCAGATGAGGCCGTTGTTGTCACTAACCCTGAAGTTTCCTCCGTGAGAGACTCTGACAGAATCTTAGGGGTTTTATCAAGCAAATCATTGCGTGCAGAAAACAAAGATAAACCTGTAAAAGAACATCTTCTGTTAACACGATACTCAGAAGCTCGGGTTAAGAAAGGCGAAATGTTAGCCATTGAAGATGTGCTAGAAATTTTGTCTATTCCGCTGATTGGTGTTATTCCAGAATCTCCTGCCGTCTTAAATGCTTCTAACCGCGGGATCCCTGTTACTTTGGATGTGCAAAGCGATGCACGCCTGGCTTATGAACAAGCAGTTCGTCGTTTGTTGGGTGAAGATATTCCATTTGAAGCCTCTAAAAAATGGACTCGTAAGCTCTTAGATAAACTCTCTCTGTTTCGGAGCCCAGCATGAACATACTTGATATATTTAAATTTTTTCAACAAAAACGTACTGCTGCTTCCATTGCTAAAGAGCGTTTGCAAATTATCGTATCCCATGAAAGTACGCGAAAAAGCGGGCCTGATATCATTAAGCAATTGCAGTCTGAGCTTATTGAAGTGATTAGCAAGTACATCAAAGTGGATCAAGATTTAATTAAAGTACAACTTGAGCGCAATGGCGATCACTCTGTGCTTGAGTTAAATGTGACCTTGCCAGATGGCAGCAATTTGGTGAAAACTTAGTTTTAATTCGCATCCCTGCCACGATGTTTCGCCTCTTATGCTGGAAGAGGCGAAACCACCTTGCTAAGCCAACCTAAAATAGTGTAAATTTTACCCTTTCTTATATAACTTACATACATAACTAAGAGGTTGAGATGTTACGAGGCCTTCAACGAATTCGCGGTCCTTTTTCTGGCGTTGCCCACTTTTCTACTTTTAAAGGGAATTCTTCTGCGCTGAATAAACTCAAAATGGCCTTTAGCGCCCAAAACAAAACCGACTTCGTGGCGATTGTGAAAAACACATCAGATTTTTCAGAATATGAGTTAGAAGAAGCGGCAGAGCTTGCGATTGGCCTTGGCGAAATAACGGCCTTACAACTATTAATTAAAAAATTGGATAATTCTCTCCTTCATGGGCAACTACTTAATAAAGCTATTTGCTGTAATAAGTCAGAGGTTTTTTTATTCTTACTTCAACAGGTTGAATTAACCCCCCAAGACAAAATCAATGCTGCCGTTTTGGCCACTAAGCACAAATCAACCGAAATGACCCTTGAAGTGTTGTATGCTATGGAAAAGGATCTTACCCCACCCATAAAATTACATCCCGAAGACATGCATGAATATGCAAGAACCTTAAATTTTGTGTTGGTGAAAAGTGGTGAACACGGATTACTGCCAGTGCTCATGTTTTTGATCAGCAGATCCAACCTAGCGCAGATGCTAAATAGCGCTTACCTTGGGCAAGCTTTAAATATCTCAGCATTAAATGGCTTTATTGATAATGTTAAATATATATTAGCGAAATGCCCTAACCTGGATGAAAATTTCCTTATTGCCGCTTCAAGAAATGCCAAGCTAAGGGGCCATTTTAAGATTGCAACCCAAATAGATGATATTCTTGCTCCCGCTAAAATGCCTGTTTTTATCTCACAATATTTTAAAATAGGCTCGCCTTCTTATTTTAAAGAGCGCGATCAGGTGTTTCGAATGCTGAATGATACGTACTCTCGTAAAAATGGGGTAAAGAAAAAACATTAGCCCCTTCCCTATTACAGAGGGTAATGGAAATCAGAATCTTTGTAGGGGCGGGCCTCTGCGCCCGCCCAGGTTAAATCAGGATTTTTATGGGACGACACCTGCCTTCGTTAAAACTACGGCAAGGCAGGCAGAGGTCGTCCCCTACAAAAAAAAATTCTCAGTGATTCTAAAGTGAGTGCAGGCAACAAAGTATAAACGTAACCTACAAACTCTCCCTGGGTTACGTTTAGACGAGGCGCCAAACGAATGAAGCCCCAGGAGTGGACGCTTTGGTCCATGACTGGGGTGAGTGAGTGCAGGCAACAAAGTATAAACGTAACCTAGGGAGAGTTAGGGGTAGAGCTTGCCTAACTTCTCCTCCTCTTCCCGCAAAGATCGCCTTAAAATCTTACCCACATTAGTTTTAGGCAGTTCATTTCTAAATTCCACTTCTCTTGGCACTTTATAACCGGTAAGTTCTTTATGGCAAAAATCGATTACTTGTTGCGCGGTTAGGGTGGGATCTTTTCTCACAATGAAGGCCTTTACAATTTCACCATGCATCGCGCTTTTGACCCCAATGACAGCAACTTCTCTCACCTCTTTCATTTGCGAAATGATATCTTCCACTTCGTTAGGGTATACGTTAAAACCAGAGACAATGATCATGTCTTTTTTGCGATCGACAATTCGCACAAAACCTTCATTATCAATGGTGGCAATGTCGCCTGTGCGCAACCAACCATCTTCACCTAAGACGGCGGCTGTTGCTTCTGGTTTGTTCCAATATCCTCTCATCACTTGAGGGCCCTTTACATACAGCTCCCCTCTTTCACCAAGTGGTAACTCAACACCTTCCTCATTACAAATTTTAACGTCCGTTGATGGGATAGGGATCCCAATGCTGCCATTATATTCTTTTAACGTCATGGGGTTAATGGTTACCGCAGGAGATGTCTCGGTTAAACCATAAGCTTCGATCAGAGGAACGCCGGTTACCTCTTTCCAACGTTCGGCAACGGCTTTTTGCACGGCCATCCCGCCACCTAAGGTAAATTTAAAATTAGAAAAATCTAAACGACAAAAATCTTCATTATGCAGTAGCGCATTAAATAGGGTATTCACACCTGTCATTACGCAAAATTTATTTTTTTGAAGCTCCTTAACAAAACCTGGAATATCTCGGGGATTAGTAATGAGAATATTAGGGATCCCAGCCTTAAGAAAGGTTAAACAATTCGCCGTTAACGAAAAAATGTGATAAAGGGGTAAGGCCGTAATAATACCGCCTTTGAGATCCTGCTTAAGAAAATTATCAACCCATGCCGTTGCTTGTAATACATTTGCAAGCATATTTCTGTGCGTTAAAATCGCCCCTTTTATGCCACCTGTGGTACCCCCGGTATATTGCAAATAGGCAATATCGTCTGGCAAAACATGGGCATCTTGAAATTTTGTGGGTGCGTTTTTCATCACCTGATTGAACATGTGCGCATCGGGAATGGACCATTTTGGTACCATCTTTTTAATGTGTTTCACCACAAAATTAACGATGCTTCCTTTAAGCCCTAAGAGATCCCCTAATTTGGTTACCACAATATGCTGCACAATCGTGACGGGGAGAATTTCTTGTAAAACGTGAGCAAAATTTTCTAAAATAATGACGCATTTTGCGCCTGAATCATTCAAGATCTCTTTTAATTCTCGTGCCGTATAGAGCGGATTAACATTAACAACGACTAAACCTGCACGGTGAATGGCATACATCACAACGGGATATTGCATCACATTTGGCAACACAATGGCGACTCTGTCGCCTCTCACCAATTTGCAAGTATTAATGAGGTAATCTGCAAATTGTTGACTCATTTCGTCAATCTGGCGATAGGTCAACATTTTGCCCATGTTATAATAACAGGGCTTATCGGCGTATTTTTGAAAACAGTCCTTCGCTAAATGAACTAACGAATGATATTGGTTTGGATCAATTGTAGGTGGGACACCAGGTTCATAGTTTTTTAACCAGATTTTTTCCACTACAGTCTCTCCCTTGTAAGTTAGCTTTATTCAAAATTAATTATTTAAGTGAATCAGATTTTACGATAATGCATTAGGCGGGGCAAAGATAGCAGAGAACCTCTTTGGACGTAAACAAACTACATAAAGAACCTGCTATTTAAGTATTTTAAAGTTAATTCCCTGAGCTAAAGGTAATGTCTTTCCCCAATTAATGGTGGCGGTTTGTCTGCGCATGTAGTTTTTCCAAGCGTCTGATCCCGCTTCTCTCCCACCCCCTGTAAACTTTTCTCCCCCAAAAGCACCTCCAATTTCTGCCCCTGAAGTGCCAATATTAATGTTGGCAATACCACAATCACTCCCAATAACAGATAAAAAATATTCGCTATGGCGAAGTGAATTTGTGAATAACGCAGAAGACAATCCTTGTGTTACGTCATTTTGCATCGCAATGGCTTCTGATATTGTCTCAAAGGGTATCACATATAAAATGGGTGCAAAGGTTTCTCTTTTTACCAAGGGCCATTCGTTTTTAGCTTTGACAATCGTCGGTTCAACATAAAAGCCCTCTCTAGAAAGCGATTTACCACCAAAGACTATCTCGCCGCTTAAAGATTTTACTTCTTCCATTGCTTTGATAAAGGCAAGTACCGCATCTTTGTCTATCAAGGGCCCCATGACATTGTTTTCATCCAAAGGATCACCTATCGTAATTTGTTGATAAGCATGGACTAAACTATCAAGAACGTCATCATAGCGCGAACGATGTACAAATAACCTTCTCGTGCTCGTACAACGTTGGCCAGCTGTACCCACGGCACCAAAAACAATCGCGGGAATTGCCAAGTTAAGATCTGCCGTTTCATCGACAATAATGGCATTATTTCCCCCTAATTCTAAAATAACCCGGCCCATTCTTTTGGCAATTGCTTCACTTACCTCTAAACCCACTTTTGTGGAGCCCGTAAAGGATATGAGAGGTACTCTTTTATCTTCAACAAAACGCATCGCGACGTGATGATCTTCTGGAATAAAATAATTAAAAACGCCTTCAACCCCAAAATCATGCATCACCTCTTCACATATTTTATGTACAGCAACCGCACATAAGGGTGTCTTTGAAGAAGGTTTCCACACCACGGTATTACCACAAATGGCGGCAATAAATGCATTCCATGCCCAAACGGCAACCGGAAAATTAAAAGAGGTAATCACACCAGTAACCCCATAAGGGTGCCATTGCTCATACATGCGGTGCGAGGGTCTTTCAGAATGCATGGTTAAACCATATAACATTCTGGATTGACCAACAGCAAAGTCTGCCATGTCAATCATTTCTTGTACTTCACCATCCCCTTCTGTTTTACTTTTTCCCATCTCAAGGGCAACCAGTGAACCTAATTCTTTTTTACACTTTCTTAGCCTCTCTCCAATTAAACGAATAAGCTCACCCCTTTTAGGTGCAGGCACTTGGCTCCATTGCGTAAATGCGTTCTTTGCGCTTGCAATAACATGTTCATAATGGTTGCTGGTGCAACCTTTAACCGCCGCTATTTCTTTGCCTGTTGCCGGGTTAATAGAAATGATAGTTTTTGTTTGAGAGGACGCCCAATCACTTTCATGCATTGACGTACCAGGATTTTGTTTTTCTATGCCTAATGATGTTAAAAAATCCATTTTCTCATCCTTTATAAATAATACTGGCCAAATCTATTTTTCAAAAAAGTATCTAAATCAATAGACTCTTGCACCACTAATCCTTTTGGCGTTTCCTTTTTTTGTAATAAAATATCTATCACCGCGCATGCACTTGTAGCGGTTGCCACTTGAATTGCCGACCAATGATTCTTAGCTATCATTTTAGGATAGATCTTTTTAACAAAGGTTTCTTCAATAAATTCTCCGTGCTGCTTTCCTTCAACAGCCACATAAATAATAACCACATCTTGATTGGTTTTAGGTAACGCTTCTTCAAGTATGTGTTTTAAGTTATTTCTATCTTTATTTAACTTTAAATCATTCATTAATAAACGCATTTTTTCGCAATGCCCAGGATAGCGTAATGTCTTATAGTTAAGGTGTTGAATTTTCCCTTCATACACTTTGGTTAAATTACCAACCCCCCCTGAAGTATTAAAGGCCTCGTATTCAATGCCATCAATCGTGATTTGCTCTAAATCCTCTAAGGGACTTACCTTCACCTCTTTAAGATCTTTAATGGCCAAACAAGGGTTGGCATATTCATTAATTAACCCATCTGTTGACCAAGTGAGCGCGTATTTTAGAGCATTATGAGGATATGCAGGGAGCGCACCTACCCGTAAGTAGGCAGCTTGTGCAGGGTGAAACCGCTTAATAAGATCATGCGTGACAATATTGATAAACCCAGGCGCCACGCCACATTGAGGCGCAAAAAAGGATTGTGCTTTTTGAGCTAATTTTTTAATGGCTTCAAAAACGCCAACATCTTCCGTTAGGTCAAAATAATGCAACTGATGTTTGGCAGCAAATCGCGCAAGGGGTTCATTACAAAAATAAGGTAGGCAACACACAATTGTTTGAATAGGGTTCTTCTTAAGATAAGCCCCCAATGCTGCTTCGTCAGACACATCCAATACCTCTTGTTTGAGGCTATCAGGCAATTTATCCCTATCATTTAAGTTATTTGACTGTGGAATTATATCAACAAGGTGAACTTGGTATTCTTCTGTTAAAGCAAGTAATACACTGATGAGTGTTCCTATTTTACCCGCACCCGCAATTAAAATATGGTTTCTCTTCACAGCGCCTTCCTTGCTCGTGCTAATAATTCAGTATAGACCTAGTTAACATTCCTCAAAACGATGCTACTATTAGCCGCGTCTTATTAGCAATCTAAGGATCTTATTTAAGTGACCCCTTCTGTAGGTAAACCCGGTCGTGTGCTTGGGGTTTTTACTCTCTCGATGATTAGTGTTTCCGCAATTATTGCATTGCGAAATCTTCCAACCCTTGCCAAGAATGGTTTTTCTGTGGTCTTTATTCTGGCCATTGCTTCTTTATTATTTTTTATCCCCGTCGCGCTTTGCTGCGCCGAGCTTGCTTCTGGATGGCCGAAAAAAGGGGGCGTATACGCGTGGGTTAAAGAAGCTTTTGGGGTACGATCAGGCGCTTTAGCTGTCTGGCTTGAATGGATTGAGAGCGTGGTCTGGCTGCCGACGGTATTATCGTTTATTGCCTCGAGTATCGCCTATGTGATTAATCCTGAATTGGTTTCTCATCGCTATTTTATGCTATTGATAATGCTTATTGTTCTTTGGTCTGGTACCTTTCTTAATTTTTTAGGCACCGAGACCTCGGGCTGGGTGAGTACAGTCGGCATTATTGCAGGGAGCATTATCCCTGGCATTGCCATTATTGCGTTGGGTAGCTACTGGCTTTTTGATGCGCAACCCAGTCATATTCAACTTAGCTTGAGCTCGTTTTTTCCTGAATTTTCCTTTTCCTCCTTTTCTTACTTTACGGTGGTTGCCCTTGGTTTTGCAGGTATCGAAGTCGCCGCCTTTTATGTGCAGGATACCAAAAATCCACAACGCACTTTTCCCAAAGCCACCTTTATTGCGGCACTTATCATTATTATTATCTATGTCTTAGGGGCGCTTTCCATTGCAATTGTGATCCCCAAAGAAGACCTACACCTCTCTGCGGGGATGATGCAAGCCATGAAAACCTTTTTTGGTTTTTTACAGATCCCTTGGGCCCTGCCGTTATTTGCCTTATTATCTGTTATTGGCGGATTAGCCTTATTGAACACTTGGATCTTAGGGCCAAGCAAAGGGTTACTCACTAGTGCGCAAAATAATGATTTACCTTCATTTGCCAAAAAAACAAACCGCTTTGGCTCCCCTGTTGCTATTTTATTAATGCAAGCACTCATTGGCAGCTGCCTTATTAGCATGAACTTGTTTATTCCCACGATGAATCAATTTTATTGGATCTTCCAAACGCAAGCCGCCCAGCTTATTTTAATGATGTATTTTTTAATCTTCTTAAGTGTAATTAAGCTCCGCTACACACAGCCTGACACGCCAAGAATTTACAAAATACCTGGCGGTAAAATTGGCTTATGGTTAGTCGCCGGTTCAGGCGCACTCTTTTGTGTTGTGGCCTTTTTACTCGGCTTTATACCACCGGATGAATATAAATTTATTGATGGCGTTACCTATTTTATTATATTATTGAGCGGTATCGTTATTTTCAGCATCCCCCCCTTCATTTGGCATTCGAAAAAGAAAAAGGCTCATCACTAATTAGTTATGCCCACTCCTGAACAGCAAAAAGTATATCTTGAAAAAATAGGTTTTGTGGGCAATGTTTCTCCTACGCTAGCAAATCTAACCAAAATTGTGGAAGGGCATATTTTTACTTTTCCCTTTGAGACCATTGATATACATGATAGCCGTTTGGATAATTTGCCAAACCGCGGCACCTTTTTTGATTTTGACTATTTATTTAATAAAGCGATTAACCATAACCGCGGAGGCCATTGCGCGGTATTAAATTATCTTTTACTTGAAATGCTTAAAAGCTTTGGCTTTAACGCGATTGGTATTTTACCCGACAACGTATACAAAATGCCCGAGCAAGAACACTATGCACCCCATTGTGCGATTATCGTCAAACTCAACAACGAAGACTATTTGGTGGATGCTGGGTTTGGCGCTTTAGGTATTTTGTCTCCCCTTCCTCTCAAAGAAGGGATTTATCAACAATATTCAGAAAAATTCAAAATAGAAAAAGATAAAA
>CAZHSJ010000075.1:0-11987 GCA_964535225.1 Uncultured Candidatus Berkiella sp.
CGAAATACGAATCAGACAGTAACCAATACTTATGCCCCTCCCCGTTGCCTGCGGCTAAAGAAAAAGCCTTACGTGCCTTAGCGTTTCGCGCTTTTTGTGCCTTAGGCTGCCAAGGCTGGGGAAGGGTTGATCTTATCCAAGATAACAACGGAAAATTCTGGGTGTTGGAAGTCAATACCATCCCAGGCATGACCTCACACAGCTTAGTGCCCATGTCTGCTAAAGCGGCGGGCTTGAGTTTTGATGAGGTTGTTTATTCGATATTAGCGTCAACGCTAAGCGTAGATCAGTTTTCTAAGGTAGTTGGCGAAGTTGCAAAGGCATAAGGTATTGGCATGTCGTTGCCTTCAAAATATCGCAAAACATTAAGGCCACATAAGAAAAAAATAAAGCAGCCACGCCGGGTACTGTTACGTCTTGTCCAAGTTCTTAGTTGTATGTCTATATTCTTTGCTGTGGGTTATGGTGTTTTTTGGTGGTTAGATCCAGCCCGCTTTCCTATTACTTCCGTCAAATTTAGCGGTCAAAGACAATTTCTTTCCCAAGAAGAGCTTCGATCCGCTATATTGCCTGAAATTAAAGCAGGATTTTTTAGATTAAAGGTTTCTTCATTGCAACATCACTTGCTATCATTGCCCTGGATAAAACAGGCAGACGTTAGAAAAATCTGGCCAAATCAGTTAGTAGTCCGATTTGAAGAGCACACACCAGGTGCCTATTGGGGAGATAAGGGTATGATAAGCGATATGGGTACCCTCTATTACCCTGATTTAGCAAAGGTAAAAGCGCTGGATTTGCCCATGCTTGAGGGCCCCCAAGGGAAGTCGGCTTTAGTTTGGCAGCAATTTTTAGCGATGGAGAACATTATCGCGCCGCTGAATTTGAAGGTGACACACCTGATGTTGGCTCCAAGAGGCGCTTGGCAACTGAAGCTGTCTAATGGTATTACCGTTATGCTTGGGACGAATGATATCCTAAAGCGCTTAAGTCGCTTTGTAAGCGCTTACGAAAAAGAATTGCAAGGTCAAGAAAAAAAGATAGCTTACGCTGATTTGAGATATACCAATGGTATGGCCATTGGATGGCAAACCTACTAGTTATAGGGTTTTTACTCAAATTAGTTTATGCTTAGAGAGATACCGATAGGGAGAAAGGGATTCAATGTCTAAAAAAACCGACAAAAACCTCATTGTGGGGCTAGATATTGGAACTTCTAAGGTTGTCGCAATTGTCGGTGAAATAACACCGGAAGGCAATGTTGACATCATAGGAATAGGTTCGCACCCCTCAGTAGGGTTAAAGAAAGGCGTCGTCGTTAACATTGAATCGACAGTTCAGTCTATTCAACGTGCTATTGAAGAAGCCGAATTAATGGCAGGATGCCAAATTCATTCCGTTTATACCGGTATTGCTGGTAGCCATATTCGCAGTTTGAATTCCCATGGGATAGTTGCAATAAGGGATCAAGAAGTAACACAAGTCGATGTTGATCGGGTAATCGAAGCGGCAAAGGCAGTTGCCATACCAGCAGATCAAAAAATTCTGCATATTCTGCCACAGCAATTCATCATTGATACCCAAGATAGCATCAAAGAGCCTGTTGGTATGTCAGGCGTTCGACTTGAGGCAAAAGTTCACATGGTGACAGGAAGTGTTAGCGCAGCACAAAACATCATTAAATGCGTGCGTCGATGTGGTCTTGAAGTCGACGATATTATCCTTGAGCAATTAGCTTCCAGTTATGCGGTATTAACCGAAGATGAAAAAGAATTAGGCGTATGCTTAATTGATATTGGTGGTGGCACAACGGATATCGCCGTGTTTACCCAAGGTTCTATACGCCATACGGCTGTTATCCCAATTGCTGGCGATCAAGTGACCAACGACATTGCCGTTGCCTTAAGAACTCCAACGCAAAATGCCGAAGCCATAAAAATCAAACATGGTTGTGCTTTAGTGCGTTTATCAGATCCTAACGAAGTGGTAGAAGTTACCGCTGTTTCGGATAGACCTTCCAGAAAGCTCTCGAAAGTGACTTTAGCTGAAGTGATTGAACCTCGTTACGAAGAGTTATTTAACTTGGTTCGAGCGGAGTTGCAACGACAAGGCCTAGAAGAAATGATTGCCTCAGGAATTGTTGTCACTGGGGGCAGCGCAAAAATGGATGGTGTTATAGAATTAGCTGAGGAGATCTTCCAAATGCCGGTTCGGCTTGGATTACCAAGATACGTCACTGGATTAGTTGATGTTCAACGCAACCCGATTTACTCTACAGGCATTGGTTTATTACTTTATGGACGCCAGCAGCAGCTTGAGAGGCAAATTGATACAAGCTCTAGCCATGGATTGCCAGGGTTATTTGGGCGTGTAAAACGTTGGTTCCAAGGGAATTTTTAAATTAGATTTATTTTCATCAAGCGTACTTACAAAAAGTGAGTACTTGCCTAAGGAGACACAATGAGCGAATTGTTTGAATTGATGGATAGCTATCCACAAACAGCCATAATTAAAGTTATTGGCGTGGGCGGCGGCGGTGGCAATGCCATTGAGCACATGGTCTCTGCTGATATTGAAGGCGTTGAATTCATTTGCGCTAACACAGATGCGCAGGCCCTTCGAAATTCTTCTGCGCGCACCGTATTGCAATTAGGCGGCTCTATTACCAAAGGTTTGGGCGCTGGTGCAAATCCTGATGTAGGACGACAAGCAGCCCTAGAAGATATCGAACGTATTCGTGAAGTATTACAAGGCGCCGATATGGTCTTTATTACCGCGGGTATGGGGGGTGGTACCGGTACCGGGGGCGCACCGGTTGTTGCCGAAATTGCTAAAGAATTGGGCGCATTAACAGTTGCGGTTGTCACAAGACCGTTCCCCTTTGAAGGTCGTAAACGCATGTTGTTGGCAGATGAAGGTATTCGTCAATTAAGCCAACATGTCGATTCCTTAATTACTATTCCCAATGAAAAATTATTAACTGTGTTAGGTAAGGGCGTAACTTTACTAGATGCTTTCCGTGCGGCAAACAACGTATTACTTGGCGCCGTTCAAGGTATTGCAGAATTAATTACCCGCCCAGGCTTGATCAACGTCGACTTTGCTGACGTGCGCACCGTGATGTCGGAAATGGGCGTTGCCATGATGGGTACCGGTACGGCACGTGGTGAAAACAGAGCTCGCGAAGCAGCGGATGCGGCTATTTCTAGCCCATTGTTGGATGATATCGATTTAGCTGGCGCTAAAGGTGTGCTGGTTAATGTCACGGCTGGCATGGATTTATCCATTTCTGAATTTGAGGAAGTGGGTGATGCGATCAAGAACTTCACCTCAGACAATGCGACGGTGATTGTTGGTACGGTGATTGATCCTCAAATGACGGATGAATTAAGAGTTACCTTGGTTGCGACCGGCTTAAATACGGGTGGTACGAACGCGTGGGCTGAAGAAAAAGAAAGAGCGGATGCGCGCGATTTTCGCGTTCAACGCCCCATGATGAGAAAGCCAGTTACCCCTACAGCGAATGCGGGCCGTGCTAAAGAAACAGCAACTACGGAAGAGTTAGACTATCTAGACATTCCTGCGTTTTTACGTAGACAATCTGACTAAAAATAAGGGGCCGAATGTGGTTTCGGTCCCGTTTTGAATGAGTTGTTGGCATTTGTCTGGATAATGTAGTATATAGCCTTCATGTATAGGGGTAACCATAATGTGGTTTATCCCTATTGCATTTTAAGAGGTTAACCAACTGAATTCTCGAGATGCAGTTTGGATATATGAGGAATACAGCGCATGCTAAAACAACGTACGTTAAAAAATACCATCCGAGCTACCGGCGTTGGTGTCCATACCGGTGAAAAGGTTTTTTTAACGTTAAAACCTGCGCCTGTAAATTCTGGTATTGTTTTTCGACGTACCGATTGTAATCCCGTTGTAGAAATTCCCGCTAAAGCTGAATATGTTGGCGATACCTCCTTTTGCACCACCTTGGTTAAGGATGGGGTGCGCATTGGCACCGTTGAGCATTTACTTTCATCGATGGCAGGTCTTGGTATTGATAATGCCATTATTGAAGTAAGCGCTCCTGAAGTGCCCATTATGGATGGGAGTGCGGGGCCGTTTGTCTTTTTAGTACAATCTGCAGGCATTAAAGAACAAGCCGCAACCAAACGGTTTATTAAAATTCTAAAACCCATAGAAGTTAAAGACAACGATAAATCTGCGCGTATTGAACCTTATGAAGGTTTCAAAATTGATTTCAAAATTGATTTTGATCATCCCGTTATTCGAAACGGCGGGCAAGAATCAACACTCGAATTTACTTCAATGTCTTACATTAAAATGGTGAGCCGAGCACGTACCTTTGGTTTCCTTTCAGATTTTGAATGGTTGCGCGAAAAGAATTTGGCTTCGGGCGCAAGCTTAGACAATGCCATTGTGTTAGATGAATATCGGGTTCTCAACGAAGATGGTTTGCGTTATGAGAATGAATTCGTGCGCCATAAAATACTTGATGCAATCGGCGATCTGTATTTACTCGGCCATCCTATTGTTGGTGCTTTTTATGGTGTGAAATCAGGGCATACCCTTAACAATAAATTAATTAGAGCGCTCATGGCGGATCAAACTGCTTGGGAAATTGTGAGTTTTGAAAACAAAGTGGATGCGCCTATTACTTATGCTTCTCCTGAGATTTTGGGGCAAGATGGCTTAGCGTTAGCCTAAGCCTGAAGCTGCCTGTAGTTTCTGTCATCGTTGATGTTTTAAAATCCGTTGTAAACTTTCGATCATCTTTTCCATACCAGGCTTTTCCTTTAAAGAATCAATCAAGGATTGAATTTGCTTGGCATTTTCATTGGAAAGTGACAAAGGGGGTGATTTTTCACTTTCAAGGGGTAGGGGGGATACGGTGAGTTCGCTCGGCCAAATTTTTTGCACTTTGATTTGAATGGAACAAAGCCCGGCCCAAGCGGGGAGGGCTCGCAACTGACTTAGCAAGTCGCTGGTGTTATAGCGCAGCCTGGTTGCAATGCCCGCATTCATGGCAAATAACGTTAAAACGCCAGATTCATAGCAACCAACGCGACAATATGGTATGAGTTCTTTATCTAGAGCGGCAGCAACAGCCTCGTTTAGGGCGTCAAAAGCTTGGGCTTTTGAAACCAACTTACTAAGTTGATTTCCGCCTGTGTGGAGTAATTCTTGGATAGGTTTGCTGCTAAAAGTCATGGCTTACTGTGCCTTAAATGGAATTAGAGTACAACAATGAAATTAAACTCGCTTTCTAAAGCCTTCAAGACCAGTGGAAGTTTTACCTTAAGCTACAATATGGCAACGGGGTTATTCTTTGGCATATTAGGAATAATGGGACTTGCGTTTTATGGCGGCTATACCATGAATGAATACCCCAAAGAATACCCTATAACGCAAAGCATACAATCACAACCCGCCTCCCTTGAAGAGTCCGAGCTCGCTGTGCTGACGGAATGTATTGGGCGTATGGAGGCCAATTTAATACGGATCAATGCGCTAGGGCAGCGCTTGGTGGAAATTGCCGGGCTATCCCCTGAAGAATTTAATTTCAGTAATGAGATCCCTATGGGAGGCGCCGAAGAGGAAGATCTTCAAAGGACAGTAAAAATATTGGATGAAGTACTTACTAAAAAGCTGGGGCAAGTAACCGCACTTTACCAAGCGATACAGACACTAAAAGGGCATCATGAGTTACAGCTTTTTGGGCAGGGCAAGACGGCAGCTTCCCAAGGCTGGATCTCCTCGTTTTATGGCCACCGTCATGATCCCTTTACGGGGAGAAAAGCGTGGCATGCCGGGGTTGACATTGTTGGTAAAGAGGGGGCTAAAGTGCAGGCGCTGGCGGGTGGGGTGGTGAGCTTTGCCGCAACGAAGGGGGGATATGGTAATTTAGTTGAGATCCAACATGCCAATGGTTTATCAACACGTTACGGCCACAACAAAGCGCTTCTCGTGCAACCGGGCGAATTGGTAAAGAAAGGACAAACAATCGCCCTTTTGGGCTCAAGCGGGCGCTCAACTGGGCCACACCTACACTTGGAAGTGCACCGTTACGGCGAAGCCGTTGATCCTGGGGAGTATTTCCCCGATCTTAAGAGAAGATAAGTCATTTTACTTAATGTTTGTGTATTTGTCCCCAAGTAGATCTAAAATATGGTATTATCCCTTAAATATAACCGCATAAGGCAAAAGTGAATTTCCTATGTTTTCAGGATTAATAAAGACCCTCTTTGGCAGCCGTAATCAGCGCTTACTTAAACGCTACCGTAAAAACGTTGAAAGAATTAATGCGCTTGAAAGTACCTATGAAAAATTAAGCGATGATGCATTACGTGAGAAGACAACGGAATTTAGAGATCGTTTTCAAAAAGGTGAAACACTCGATCAGCTCCTCCCTGAAGCCTTTGCTGCCGTTCGTGAGGCCAGTAAGCGGACCTTAGGTATGCGGCACTTCGATGTGCAGTTAATTGGTGGCATGGTTTTACATCATGGCAAAATTGCCGAAATGTCCACCGGTGAAGGTAAAACCCTGGGGGCGACATTACCCGTATACTTGAACACCTTAAGCGGTAAGTCTGTGCATGTGGTTACCGTCAATGATTATTTAGCCAGACGCGATGCCAATTGGATGCTACCACTGTATCGTGCACTTGGGCTTAGCGTGGGTATTGTTGTACCCAGAATGCGTCAGGAAGTGAAACGCGAAAGTTACCTATGTGATGTTGTTTATGCGACCAATAATGAATTAGGCTTTGATTACCTTCGAAATAAAATGGCGCATTCACCAGAAGAGTGCCTACAAAAAGAACTTAACTTCGCCATTGTGGATGAAGTTGACTCTATCTTAATTGACGAAGCAAGAACACCGCTTATTATCTCTGGTGCCGCTGAAGACAGCTCTGAACTTTACATCAAAATGAACGAGATTGTGCCTGCTTTAGTTGTGCAAAAAGTGAAAGACGGCCCTGGCGATTACTCGTTGGATGAAAAATCTAAGCAAGTTCATTTAACCGAAGAAGGTCACCTGAAAGTAGAGGCCTTGTTGGTCAAAGAAGGGTTATTATCTTCTGGAAAGAGCCTATACGATCCTACCAATATCGGCCTGTTGCATCATTTAAATGCAAGTTTACGGGCGCACTCTATCTTTAAACGCGATGTAGATTATTTAGTGGTTAACAACGAAGTGGTTATCGTTGATGAGCATACAGGCCGGACAATGCCTGGGCGTCGTTGGTCTGATGGGTTGCATCAAGCCATTGAAGCCAAAGAGCGGGTTGCTATTCAAAGTGAAAATCAAACGCTGGCCTCCATTACTTTCCAGAACTTTTTCCGTCTTTACAATAAATTGGCGGGCATGACCGGTACTGCAGATACAGAAGCTTATGAATTCCAACAAATTTACAATTTGGAAGTGGTGGTAATTCCCACGAATAAACCCTGTATACGTAAAGATAATGCGGATATTATTTATTTATCCAAGGAAGAAAAATTTGAGGCGATTGTTCAGGCAATTAAAGAGTGTGTAAAGGAAAATAGACCGGTGTTGGTCGGGACTATTTCTATTGAGAACTCAGAGCTATTATCAAAAATACTAACGCAGCACAAAATTAAGCACCAAGTGCTCAATGCTAAATTTCATGAGCAAGAAGCACAAATTGTAGCTGAAGCTGGCAGACCAGGTACGGTAACGATTGCGACCAATATGGCAGGTAGAGGTACGGATATTGTGTTGGGCGGATCGCTCGATGCAGAAATTCGTGCGCTTGAAGAACCCACGCAAGAGAAAGTTGCTGCTATTAGAGAGCAATGGAAAGTGCGCCATGATGAAGTGGTAAAGTCGGGTGGTTTACACATCATCGGTACAGAGCGCCATGAATCAAGACGTATTGATAATCAATTACGTGGCCGAGCGGGCCGACAAGGCGATCCGGGTTCTTCGAATTTTTATTTATCCCTGGAAGATAATTTAATGCGGATCTTTGGCTCTGAAAAAATGGCGGGCCTGATGCGTCGTCTTGGCGTGGAAAAAGGAGAAGCAATAACGCATCCTTGGGTAACGCGGGCAATTGAAAATGCACAGCGAAAAGTAGAAGGGCACAACTTCGATATTCGTAAGCAATTGCTGGAATACGATAATGTGGCCAATGATCAACGACGTGTGATGTATGATCAACGCGATATTTTAATGGTCTCTAACGATATCTCAGAAAATATTAAAGGGATCAGAGAGGCCGTTGTGCAAACCGTTGTTTCTGAGTTTATTCCCCCCCAAAGTGTAGAAGACATGTGGGATGTGGATGGTTTAGAAAGAACCTTGGAATCTGAATTTGGCCATAAGTTACCGCTAAAGCAATGGTTAGAAGAACCTAATGTTCATGAAGAAGTGCTCAGAGAGCGTATTTTATCTTCCCTTGTAAAAGCCTATGAAGAAAAAGAGGCGGTGATTGGGAGTGAAGCTATGCGGCGTTTTGAAAAATCCGTGATGCTACATTCCTTAGATATGCACTGGCGAGATCATCTCTCTCAAATGGAATACTTGCGACAAAGCATTTTCTTGCGAGGCTATGCGCAAAAAGATCCCCGTCAAGAATATAAAAGAGAAGCCTTCAATTTGTTTACTGCCATGCTAGAGAGCATTAAACGCCAAGTAATAAGCTTACTTTGTGTTGTTGAAGTAAAAGCGGCAGAGGATGTTGATGCGATTGAAGCACAAGATGAAGAGCGCAGAATTGCTAATAATGAATCGATGATTTTCCGTCATACAACCGGTAACACGCTTGAAAACGAAGCAGCGATGCTTGGGTTTGAAGAAGAAAAAATGAGCGCGGCTGGCGGCGGAACGGTTTCACGTGCTGCTCCCAAAGTGGGTAGAAATGATTTATGTCCTTGTGGCTCTGGCAAGAAATTTAAACATTGTCACGGAACCTTAAGCTAGTGAGAATTCGTGTTGCCGTTGGCGTTGTTTTAAATGACAAAGGCCAAGTGTTGGTGGCAAAAAGAAAAGCGCACCAACATCAAGGGGACAGTTGGGAATTTCCGGGGGGTAAGGTAGAGCCCGGAGAATCCATACAAGTGGCCCTTAAGCGCGAATTGTTTGAAGAAGTTGGGCTTCGTGTTATTGCGCATGAACCTTGGCTTGAAATCGATCATGATTACCCAGATAAATCAGTGCGTTTATGCGTACATAAAGTGCTGTCTTTTGAAGGCGAGGCAAAGGGCCTTGAGGGGCAATTAATTGCCTGGCATTACCCACAAGCCTTGACTGAGCTTGCGCTTCCTAAAGCGAATGAACCTATTTTGAAAGCGTTGATTGCGCTTTAATATTAATGCAGATCTTCTGCTTGCGGTTGTTGATCATCCCACAGTTGCGGCCCGCTATTTTCTACCGGGATTTTATATTCTTCTTTGGCCCAGGCGCCAAGATCAATTAATTTGCACCGATCTGAGCAAAAAGGGCGATAGGCATTCGTGGGGGCGAGCGAGGATTTTTGCTGGCACGTTGGGCACAGCACCGCTATTTCTTTCATAAAACCACAGAGCACGTTAATTCAAAGGGAATATCCTGGGTTGATAAGGCAGGTTTACCTTGTTCAAAATTTGCAAATAAAAAGCGAACATTAACGCGGTGTTTATTGGCGCTAATTTCTGGAAATACCCCAATATCTGAGCGCAATTTAATGCGAATTAAATGACAAGTTGTTTGCTGGCTAAGTGTTTTTTGAAAAGTGCCTGCATGCGCCATTTCTCTTGTTGGGATGCTGCTTTGTCTTACCAATTCCAAAACCAGGTTCAAGGCTTTTTCTAAGGGATCTAGCGCATCAATCCATTGGTTTAAGCTCGTTTGCCGATTTTTAGGCGGAAGATTTAACCAATAATGAAAGGCCGGTAAATCAAAACTACAGGTGCCACCCGGGATCATTAAGCGTTGTCTCACGCCATTAAGTAATTCACTATGCTGAGGAAAAATACCTTGTTTAGCAGAATAGGATTTTAAAATATCGGCAGATTTTTCCAGATCACGTAACACTTTATCTAGTGCCTTATGATCAACAGAAGGCGTTTTGGCAAGGCGCTGCAATCCATTGCTATGGCGCTCTAGTTCCTTTGAAAGTTCACTTCTAAATTCAGTTCTCTCTACAAGGTTGTACACCTCAATAATATTAGCAACGCAATCTCTGGCGTCCCACGGACTATTTAAATTATTATATCTGAATTTGGTTAGCTGAAATAAATATTCCGCTCTTAGGAAGGTACGTACCCGCTCTGTAAGGGGGTGTTCATAGGTAAGTGTTTGTTGTGTCACAAGCTTATCCTCAAAATGTGTAATTACCTATATAAGGACTAATTTTTAACAACTATAGCAAAGCGGGATTAAAACATAAATAAAGCCTTAGAAAGAGGCGGATATGCGCGTGTTTTGTAAAAATGACCAGCCTTATACAAGGTAAATAACAATAATTCATTTCAATTGTAAGGCGGACGACTTAAAATAAAGGTAATACGTTTTGGTTATATAGTGCTATTAGGGGTAATTAAACGTGAAAAGAGGTGTAGCAGATTCATTTAGCCTAAATAAACTTGTATCAAAGGGCTTAAATACGCTGAGTCCCATAGCATTCGATAGTCCTAAATTAGATGGTCACGTAAAAGCAATGGCAGCCGTTTTGTTTGAGCGACATTTAAATATGTTTAAGAATGTTGATCCCGAAGAATTGAAGGGAAACAAGTTTGTAAAAAAGCCTTCAGAAGCACCGAATGCGAATGCTTTTATGGACGAACCAATGAAATTAAGCAAAATGGTCGTGGATCATATCCTAAAAGCTTCACCCGCTAAACTACAACAGAACATTTATAATTTTTATGTTCGCCTCATACAAGAGTGCATTGAAAATAATAATTTTTTGGCTGCCAAAGCCATCTATACCGGGTTGAATGCGGGTCCTATTGATAGATTGTCCTATTTAGATGGCCCAGCTAGAGAATTTATTCAAGGTCTTCAGAACCAAGGCAATATATTTGACAGTCGCTATGGCAATGCAAAATTAAAAGAAATTCAAAATAGTGCACAAGGAATAGTGATCCCGTCTTCTGAGCTTATAAAGACTGAGCTTGTTCAAACCTACGAAAGAGTGGAGAAACAATCTGCCAGGGAAGAGGGTGAAGCAAAAAGCATTGCCCCATTTACCCAATTACAACAAAGAATTTCGAATGAACCAAGGAGTGTGCTGCCTAGTTCAGATGTTAGTGAAGAAATTGAAGGATTACGCTTAAATGACGAAACCGCGTATCAAATTTCTATTGAAATATTCCCACCTAATAGCGTCGCCCCAAAATATAATAAAAATCATAAAGAAAATGCCGAGCAAAAGAACATTGAATTTTACATGGAAGCCTTTAGCCTTCTTCCTGGGAGTGTAAAAAGAACATTGAAAGAAGGTGAAGTCGCCATTAGGAAACATCAAGAAAATGGTGGTGATTTTCCTGGAGAACAGTTAGTTGGTGGGATTGATCCCAAAATTGTTGAAGCTAAACAAGCCTTAGTCGCGGCTAAGATACTAGCGGCGTATACAGGTAACGATTCTGTACGTCAAGCAGCTCAGGAAGCCATTCCAAAATTAGAGCAGGCATTGGTGGATTTAAATGCACAAAAAGCACAAATTAAAACCATATTAGGTGACATAAGAAAAGATAGAGAGCAAATTCTGGCCCCTGAAGGTAATAGAATGGAGGCTGTTGAACAGGTCCCTATTATGGGAATGGTGGAAGTTCCTCTCACTTCTTCACCCGAAAGTTCTCCTCAAGCATCACCAAGGAAAAATTCATCTGACAATATCGTTCCAAAAAAAGCGGCAAAAATTCTCGGGGTGGAAGGAATTAATGATAATGCAGCAAAGCAATTAGGACTTGATCTAAATGCCTTAGGCGGCGCAGCGGAGGTTGTAAAAACAAGTCCAAGA
>CAZHSJ010000076.1:0-6792 GCA_964535225.1 Uncultured Candidatus Berkiella sp.
CCTTATTAGATGAAGTTGATAATTTGCATTCTAATATAAGACTTATTAACGCAGCCCCTGTAGAAGGTAATGACCCTCATACTAACCATCTATTTCAAATTCAAAGAGACGCTAGATCTTTTCAAAGTAAAGCCGGAGCGTTAAGAATGAGTTTAAATCAGGAGAAAGAGGAGTTGAAAAAGCAAAAGGAAGTTGCAAGCCAAATAAAACCACAGCCTGAGCTAGTGGTAGAGCAACAGAATCCTTTACCGTCTGGCCCTATTGTTTCATCACCAACAGTACCAAAAGAAGTAGTTTCAGAACAACCGCAGTTACTACCTTCTAGCCCTATATTACCAGATAATCCGCCTACAGTTGTGCATGGTCTTCATAAACCTCCACCAGCACCTATTGTTGTTGATCCTCTTGCCAATTTTAAAGAGGTTGCGCAAAAAATGGCAGTGTTATCTAACGATAAAAAGACTGAGTTTGGTATAAAGTCTATCGATACTTCTAAAATGAATGGGCCCAATCCAAGTGTTTCTATGACCATGATATGCGGCGACGAAAAAACAGGGAAAACCAAACAGGCAACTATCACCCCCGCAGGGTCTGGCGGTGGGGTTGTTTATTCGCTAGAGCTCTCGCTTAATCCTGCAGAAAATAACAAAATGATAACCAACCTGATTAATTCCTATTTAGAAACGGTCAAACCAGGGAGCACCGTTTCTGTTCCAAATGTGCCAAACAAAGACGAGATTGAAAAAGCGCTGGATATCGCTTTGAAGAAAAAATATGGGGATACTGTTAAAAAGGAAAATGGCGTGTATACTATTCCTGAAAAACCTACCCAGCAACCAATACTTCAAGTGGTGTCATCACATAAACCACCGTAGTGGCTGCGCGATTGGATACGTAACCAGCCTTATTGAAATTAATATAAATTAGTCTATAACTTATTTGATAACAAAATATATAAAGGAAATAGCATGAAATCCAGCACTGTGTTGTTATGTTTAGGGTTTTTTTTCGCCTTTGTTCATTCTGCCAATGCGGCCAAAAGTAAAAATGAAGAAAAGGAGCAAGTTATTCCCCCCCAGGAAATTTATGATGCTTGCCTTAATAAGGAAATAGGGGATAAGTGCTCCTACATCGATAACCTTAAAAAGACGGTGAGTGGACAGTGTATAAAGGATACCAGAGTTATCGTGTGCATCCCGCAAGAGGAGCCACCAAAGAAAGAAGAGTAGGGCGGTTAACGGCCCTGAATGCCAAACCAGCCACCGGTATCCCCCCCGGCCCAACAAATGCCCTCTCTACACACATCCGGAAAGATCTGGGTGCATAGGGCTTTAAATTCTTGGGCGGCACTGATGTCCTTTTGTTCAAACCCCTTGGGCTGGCAAACCCGCTCTTGGTAACTGCCCGGTACCCTAATTTGGCCCATCACATAAATATTCTTACCAACAGGGTAAATGGCTTGGGCAGCGTTATGTGAATAACAGGCAATATAACAGCCTGGGGCCTCTTTAAAATGATTGACGGTAGGGAGCACTTTCTCTGTAGAATCGGGCGCCTGATGATTGATAATCCCCCCTTCTTTTAGGGTATATACCTTATAATCTTCCGGGAGCAATGCTTTATTTGCATCCAGTGCCATTACTAAAGGCGCGTTTAAAACACTGAGGATAAGGGCTGTATACTTAATCATTTTAACCTCTTGGTGGTCTCTTTATTTAAATTGAAGATAGCACAGGGGTGGGGCCACAAGGCCATCCCTTTTACATAGCCACCCATCCCCCCAAAACCCAAAAAATTGATTATTTTGGAGGGGTATGTTAGGGTTAACTATCTAAGAAAAAGGTAGTGTAATGAAACATTTTTCTCGTCTTAACAACCTTGTCAACGCTGTGATTGTGCCCTGCTGGGCCCACTAACACACCCCCTTATATTAAACACTATTTTAAAAACACCTTAACGAAGGAATTGATGAATGAACCGTCTTCGTGATTGTCTAATCTATGGTTTTGCTTTATTTTCCATGTTCTTTGGCTCAGGAAATTTAGTCTTTCCTTTGCAAATTGGTATGAATTCAGGTAACCAATGGTTTATGGGTTATATGGGGTTGTTTTTAACCGGCATTTTATTACCCTTTTTAGGGTTGTTTGTTATTAAAATCCATAAAGGAAGTTTCGAGGAATTTTTTGGTCAAGCAGGCTCTGTTGCCAGAGTAGCCTTGCCGTTGTTTACTTTATCCTTGCTGGGGGCGTTTGGGGTTATTCCACGCTGCATCACCGTTGCACATGGCGGTATTGCCTCACTTATCCCTTCACTATCGTTAACTTATTTTAGTTTAGTTTTTTGTGCGGTTTGCTTTTTTATTTGTTTACGCGATAGCCAAATGGTGGCCATTTTAGGTAAATGGTTAACGCCTTTAAAACTGATTTGCTTGTTCTTATTAATAGCGGGTGGGATCTATTACGCGCCCAGTTTATCAACCGAGCCATCCAGTGCGTTATCCACCTTCAATGAAGGTTTTAAGCGTGGCTATAAAACCATGGATCTGTTTGCTGCCTTTTTCTTTTCAGCACTCATTTTTAAACAAATTCAAGACAAAATGGACAAAACCGCCACGGACAAGTCCGTCATGAAAGCCGCGCTTATTCCCAGCATTATTGGCGCTGTGCTATTAGGCATTATTTATCTTGGTTTGGTTTACCTTGGTGCGTATTATCAGCCATTGGTAACAGATGTGTCACCTGAATTGATTTTGCCAACCATCGCAACCCATGTGCTTGGTAACTATGCGGCGCTCTTTATTGGTATTATTGTAATTATGGCTTGCTTATCTACAGCAACGGCGCTTAATAATATCTATGCGCGTTATTTGTGCAATTTGTTTAAATTGCAGTCTACCTTTTTTCCGTGGGTACTTTTAGGCACAACCCTGATTTCCTTTACAATTTCCCTCTTGGACTTTAAAGGCATTGCACAGTTCTTAGAGCCCATTCTAGATGTATCTTATCCTGGAATTATTGCCTTAACCTTTTTAAGTATTTTTATTAAAGGATTTCGTAATATTAAAACAACGGCTTTTTATGGCATATTGTTAATGATGTTTGGTTATAGCTATTTATAGCTAGAAAAGCCTTGCCATGGCGGCAAGGCTTTGTCTGCCTATTTGAATATCAAAGTGGTTTTTGATAGTGAATTTGGTAAATCGCATTGGCGGTATCATCAGACACTAATAATGATCCATCTGGCATCACAAGCACATCTGCTGGCCTTCCCCAAACGCCCTTGTCAGTTAACCACCCTTGAGCAAAGATAGCGTATTTTTGAGTTGCATTTTTATTGGGATCAGCAATGGTAATACGATACCCAATGGGGGTGTTGCGGTTCCAAGAGCCGTGTTCGGCAATAAATATTTTACCCTGATAGGGTGTTGGGAATTGTTTGCCGTTATAAAAGCGCATACCAATGGCAGCAACATGAGGGCCAAGTGCTAGCGCAGGTTGTACAAAATCACGACAGGGTTTTAGGTTGCCAAATTTAGGATCGGTAATATCAGCCCCATGACAAAAAGGGTAGCCAAAATGTAATCCTTTTGTGGGCGCATGATTTAATTCATCAGGCGGGGCATCATCGCCTAACCAGTCACGACCATTGTCGGTAAACCACAGTTCTTTTGTGGTAGGATCCCAATCAAAGCCTACAGAGTTTCTTACGCCTTTGGCAAAAATTTCTAAGTCTGATCCATCTGGCTTCATCCGCATAATTGTGGCAAAGCGCTCGTCTTTGGAAAGGCAAATATTACAGGGGGCGCCAACAGGGACATATAGCCAACCATCAGGGCCAAAAGCAATAAACTTCCACCCGTGGTGATCTTCTTTCGGAAAGCTGGCATTAACAATAACGGGTTTGGGGGGGGCGTTTAATTTATCTTCAATGTCATCAAAGCGTAATATCCTATCAACCGCAGAAACATATAAAGCGCCTTTATAAAAGGCAACACCGGTGGGTAACTGTAATCCTTTAACAATGGTGAATACCATTTTGTTTCCTGTCATGGGATCTGTCGTGATCGCGTATATTTTACCTGCTTGAAAGGATCCCACAAACAAAGTGCCCTTATCACCTAAGGTCATGGCGCGGGGATTTTCCACTTCATCGGTAAAGAGTGTGATCTTAAAGCCCGGGGGAAGTTGGATTTTATCGAGTTGGATTTTACCAAAAGCTATAGGCGCAAATAAAACCGCTATAACGATAAATAATGATTTACCAAGAGAAAAAATGTTTTGCATGTTGTGTATCCAAATCTTAATCGTTCCTTATGATATAAGCAGATGTGCTCTCATACAATTCACACAATCAAGATTGGAAATTAACTAGCTAAAGCAAGGCCAATTGCTAAGCAACCGGCCATTATTTATTAAGCCCTGCCATGATTCTAAGTGGGGTTGGTGCTGCCCCCTGTGGTTTATAGGCTTTATGTTGGGCGTTTAGCGCTAACTGATTTTCGTAAGCGGCTAGCAACCTCGCTGTTCTCATATTTTCATTTGCTGGGGTTTTGCCGTCAGGTAAAAACACTTGGCGCGTTCTCATCGATGGCTGTACCGCAGCTCCTTTGGCAGCTTTCTCATTATTGTTTTGCGCAGGCGGGGGTGGCGGCAATTTTCGCTGTGGCTGTTTGTTAACAGGCATTTTTTGTTGGCCTACTTTGCCCTGTTGCGGGGCTGTAGCAGGGGAGGGCGAAAGTGCTACCGGTGGATTTTGTTTACCAGGTTGTGGTTGAACCTTAACCGGCTTTAACATGGCCTGTGTAGGCACATCCGCTGCAGGACTAGGTGTTTTAGGCAGCGCTTCCTTTGCCGCCACTTTTCTTAGGGTAACGCCCTTAGCGGGGTTAACCGCAGCCGCTACTTGCTCAGCCTTTGGTTTTGGTGTGACAGGCGCTCGCCTTAAGGTGGCCCCTTTGATTAATTCAGGCGTTGCATACCCAATTTTAGCTACTTTAGAGGGTATTTGTGTTGCTTGACTTGTTTGTGCTACTTGGCCCAAAGCAGGAGGATTTCCTTTTACGCTTTGTATAAATTGTTTAGCGTCGTCGTCAAGATCCCCTCTTGCTTCTAATGCCATGATCAGTTTTTTTATTGTTTCATCTACATTTTCTCGCGATTTAGGATCAAGCTTAATCATATTTTGGTATAGCGCGGCGGGTAAGTTCAAATCTGTTTTGAACATAACCCCTGTCGCATAAATATCCGATTCAAAAGAAAAGTTGCCCTTATACACTTCTTTTGCCATATATAAGGGTGTTCCTTTAGCAACATCAATTCTGGTAGTTTCACCAGGGTTAAGGTGCATAGAGAAGCCATAATCCATGAGGGTGACTTTTATTTTGTTTCCTTGGAGAGTCACTTTCATATTTTCAGGTTTTAGATCAGCATGAATAATTCTAAATGCTTGCAATTGTTTTAGTAAAAGGCAACACTGCGTAGCAATAATTAACTTTTGGACCATGGTGAGTTTGTTTAAAGAAACAGCGAGATCTTGTTCATGATAAGCCTTTTTATCATAAATTTCAAAAACAAGATCATTTCCCTCTAATAGTTTAGAGAGTTTATATTTTTTAGAATCTGAGGTGAATTCGTAGGTTTTACCTGGGTAAAAAGTTTTTGCATTTTCTAGTTTGCGCTCCATTATATCTATGGCAAAATCCATTTCCTGGCCAATAGCAAATTCTTCTAGATCTTCTTTATTAAGTGGGCCGCCTTCACGTTTAATCGCAAAATTTTCGCCAGTTTGTGTTTCGGCCTCTTTAACTACGCCCATGGCGCCTTTACCTAAGAGTTTACCAACAGCAACAATGCCTTTACTAAATTTAAAAAATTTATAAGCCGTATTAGCAATCGCTTTACCCATTTTGCGTGCAGTCGGGTTTGTCATAAAAAAGGCGGTTGCTTTGGCCCAATCTTCTTTGCTCACATTTAATAAGTGCATACAGGAAATCCACGGTGTTTTATAAGTTAGGTGGCATGATAATTTATCTGACAAGGTAAGCCTAAATAAAGCAGATGAATGGGGTGAATTAGGCATCTTAAAGGTTGAAGGTGACGCCCTTGCTGCTATTTATCTTTTGAATATCCCTTTACTTTTTTAGTATCGACATTTGGTGCAATATCAGCAAATTGTTTCTTGCGCTCTTCGCATAATTGATAAAACTTAGATTTTTCACCTATCATGCTTTTAAGTACAGAGGGATCCGCCGAGGAACTTAATAAATCCTTTACAAAAGCCTTTTGAACTTCTTCAATCTCTTTGATAATTGCATCGGCGGCCACTTTAACATCCGCGGGGACATCAAATCGCTTATTTTTAACTATAGAAGCCATAAAATTATCAAGCTGATTAACATGCTTATCAATAATTGTTTGAAATTTAATCTTTGATAATTGATTGGTACGATTACCATTAACGAGAGGTAATAATTGACTGATTTCCTCCTGATAATTATTTTTCGTAGGATAAATTTTCAAGGAAGCTGCCATCTTTAATACACGAATGTAATCCGAAAGAGAATGGGAGGCGCCCTTATTTTCCACAGTAGGTATTGGGGAAAATTTAACTGATTTTTTTCGTTGCAAATGAGATGGCGCAGTTGGTTTGGCTTGCGCCTGCGCTTTTGCCTCTGCCTCTGCTTCTGCTTTGGCTTCTGCTTTTGCCTTGGCCTGTGCTTCTGCCTCTGCTTTTGCCTGTGCCTCTGCTTTTGCCTGTGCCTCTGCTTTTGCCTGTGCCTCTGCTTTTGCCTGT
>CAZHSJ010000076.1:6892-11987 GCA_964535225.1 Uncultured Candidatus Berkiella sp.
GCTTCTGCTTCTGCTTTGGCCTGTGCTTCGGCTTTTGGCTTTGCTTTTCCAGGCTTTGATGCAGTAAATGCAGCGCTGGTCTCTTCAAGCATTTTCATATTTTGATGAAACAGATCCAACACGTCAGAATATCTTTCAAACATTAAATTATACCTGGGAACAATTGCTAAATCATTTGGCATAGTCTCTTCAAGCGTACCTAAACGAGAAATAAGATTTATAAATTCATCATGTTGTTCTGGTCCTGGTGATTTGTGCCCTCTTTTGACTCGTTCAACATCATTTAATAGGGTAAATAGTTCTGCAGAAAATTGTGCTATTTGATCTTTTTTATCATAAGATTTTATCCAAGATGCTAATTCACTGTTTGGATCAAAAGCCTGTTTCAGAAAATCTTTGATATGTAACAATTCATGAATGGTATCTATTCTTTTAATTAAAATTTTATCAGGGGCGCTTTCGCGAATTTTCCAAGGAGATTGAGCTTTATCATTATAAGCTTTAATAAGGTTTTGAATGTGCTCCAGTTTTACATTTTCACGTAATTGTGAATTATTGATGCTTAATACCTCTTGAAGAAGTTTGTGCATACCAGACACTTTTTTATAGAAAGCGATTGGATCATCGCCTTCGTCAAAAAAAGCATTCATTCTTTCTAACCCTTTATTATTTAGCGTTTGAATGATCATTGAAATAGGATCTGGATTCGGCTTTCGAGGCTCAAGAAGCGGTCTTTGAGATTCAGGATGTTTATTAATCAGTTGATTAATTTCATCTTCTCTTTTATGAGGTGGAAAATCTTTATATGAGGTACGAATAATTCTATCCATCATATCAGGCAACGAAGCTCTTTCATTGGGATCAAATTTAAATAAATCTGAAAACCATTCTGAATCCATGCCTTGAAATAAATCTTCTGCAAACATTCTTCCCATCGAGAATATATCACTCGTTTTTCCAGCTTGATTGTTGGTGACTTCAGGTGCAATGTACCCTGGGGTTCCTTTGACATTGGCGAGTTTGATATTGTGTTGGTTGGGTTTTAAAATTTCAGATGCTCCCCAATCAATGAGATTAAGATCAACAATTTTTAAGTTTCCATCTTCATCTAGCTGTGTTTGCACTATGATATTTTCTGGTTTAACATCAAGGTGTAATAATCCCTTGTCATGTGCTTTTTTTAATTTTTCACAACACAGATAAGCAACATATAACTTTTGCTGGTAGGATAATTTATTTTCTTCTAGCAAGGCTAAAAGTGGCTCCCCTTTATGTTTTTTTGCAACTATATAATATTTTCTGGGTTTGTCATCATGCGCTTCGCGAACAGTATGCGCTCTCAATTCACCCAGTTTATCAAGGGCTTTAAGTTCCTTATTTAGCGTGTTTACTTCATCTTGATAATTTCCAGATCCGACTTGTGATTTTATAACTTTAACAACCAGTTCTTCGCCTGATTTATTCATTACTTCTTCATCTTCGCTGATATCATAGGATTCAACACTTGATTCTGTTTCTGACGTTGAGGATGAAGAGCTAACTTCACTTGTTTTGACACGCCCAAATGCACCTTCACCTAGTTTTTTTGCTAATACATAAATTTGATCATCTATTTTGATGTATGAAAAAGTTGTTAGTCCTTTACTTTTAGACAATTTAATTGCTCGCTTGTTATTTTCAAAGTATTTTTCAGCTATCTCCCATTCAGATTTTTTCTTTAGTTCTAATTGAGCTTCCTCGTCAGTATCAGTCAATTCAAATGAATCACTCTCATCATGCGATTTAACTGATTCAAAAGGTCCCTCAATCAATGTAGATATAGCTACATTACCTTCCAAAACAGGAATTATCTCCTTAATTAACTCTAAAATGAATCTTGTTCTTAAATCAGATGAGCCAAATTTGGCGCTAAGTTCCTCATATATTTCTCTAACAAAATTATCCAATTCATCGATTTCTTCTAATGGTTCTTCTTTTTCAGCAGGAACAAATCCATCTAGTTCTTTCATTAGATCACTTTCAGGGGAGATTTCCGAAATGCCCTCAATTAACCCATGTAGGTATTTACCTCGTGAATCGAACTTTCTACTACCATTAAGATATTTCTCGTATTCCTCTCTAAGAAAATCATCAAAAATTTCTAGCGTATCATTTTCATGCTCAAAATCGTTTAGTTTGCCAGTTAATTCATTGTATAAGTCTTTATTTTCATCACGTAGTTTGGAAAGCTTGTCATAAATTATTTTTATTTGTATTTTCTCTATCATTTTAGGATTTATACGCATTACACTTTCCTCGTTATATAGGTATTTTATTAAATTCAATAAAGCAGTAATTCCATGCTACTTGGTAAATACCCTGTTTTAATTAAAGCAGGGGATTTGATACAGCTGTTACCTAAATTTGATGTGTTTCGATAGTTCGACACTGATTTCCTAGAAAAAAGTTCATTGAAATACCTATACAAATTTAGGCGTACCTACAATAATTTGTGCTACACGGTTTTCGAGCTCCATATTCATGGAACTATTTCATTAATAGGTGAATCTCATGCATAAGAGTGGTAATTATAATTTGGAGAGACGCTATGCCTAAAGATATTACAGAGCAAGACGTATTAAATGCTGAACAACGGCTCATAAACAGAGCAAGGGGTAGACCAAATAAACTCTTTGGAAAAAATCCTTCAAGACTTGACTCGCAACTTAGACCAGGTGTAGGAAGAATAGAAAAAATTAATTTTTTAGCTGAACTTTTGCTAAAACTTGGCACGGTAGAAGACGCTGAAACCAAAATCACTAATCAAGAACAAGCTAAGAAAGAGGCAGAGAGATTGAGTAAATTTGTGCATAATCTTGGTGAGGAGGATATTAATGTTTTATTATTAACGGTGGTGAATAGTCGGGTTCAAGCGATAGCAGAAGTAATACGCAGATTTGATGAAAGGGTATTTATACCCAATTTAGAAAATGATATTAAAACAGCCCAAAGAGTTGAAAGTAAAGAGAATGGCCCTAGCAATAAAAGATCCAAACCGAATGGATGAAACTGCTTTTCTTTGCTCATAGCTAATAAGTTCCTACCCAGCCAATG
The DNA here is from genome assembly GCA_964535225.1 of Uncultured Candidatus Berkiella sp. Classification (GTDB taxonomy): domain Bacteria; phylum Pseudomonadota; class Gammaproteobacteria; order Berkiellales; family Berkiellaceae; genus Berkiella. Next base: position 9,986 of record CAZHSJ010000076.1, read on the forward strand.
CGGTTTGCCAAAAGTAAGACATCTTAAATTAACCCTGCGTGGCGTGATCTATACGATGAAATTTGCTCCTAAAGACTGGATGCCGCGAACAAGTCGCGGCGCGTAGGCGCTGTGCGACGCAGCGATTTGACAACACGCCCTAATAAAATCCCCATCCTGTGGCATGTAAGCATTCATTATTTAAAGCGCAATGGTTGAGGAGTACGTTCTGGCGTAGTGGTGCTGGAGCTGTTGCTGGGTGAGGTTTTCTTTGTTGCGTCCGGTTGTTTATGATTATTTGACGGGATAATTGGTTCTCGTCTTGTTTGAGGAGAATCTAGTAATGGCTCCTTATCTCTTCGAGGAGGAATTGGAGGGGGAAATGAAGAAGAAGCAGTTTTTGGGGCATCTCTAGGTGGAATTGGAGGGGGTAATGAAGAAGAAGCAGTTTTTGGGGCATCTCTAGGTGGAATTGGAGGGGGTAATGATGAAGCAGAAGCATCTTTTGCGGCTAGACGGTTAGCTGCTTCCTTTGCTATTTCATTCTGTTTTACTTTGCGATCCTGGGCTATTTGATGAGCTGCAGGGTTATCGCTTTGTGTTAATTTAGTACGATCTGGTAATGTTAGTGGTGTATTTTTTCTCTTAATTCCTGAGAAAGAGCGCGTCTTTGTTAATTCAGTTGGTGGTGCTTGTTGTATGCGAGTCTCAAGCCAGGTTTTTAAATCTTGACCTGTGGCGCGGTTTTCATTTTTATATTTTTTAAAACTCTCGAAATCTGCTCTTGCAATTGGCACCATATTAGGGTTCCATGTTTTATTCTTATTAATCACCGCTTCTTTCCAACCAACAGGATCATCTGGATTGTGCTCAATATAAATGTTACCTTTTTCAAGTTGCGGAGCCTTAACCTCCACATCGATAATGGTTTGCCACGTAGCATTTTTTTTAAGCCATCCATGAATATTTTCTTCATTATCTCCATAACCCTGACAAATTATTTCTTTCTTGCGATCTGGTTCGACTGCTCTAGATACTGTTCCAATAAAGTGCTGATAAGCCTTAAAATCACTCTGAACAATACCTAACATGCTTTTATCCCATTTTTCATCTTCACCTGCGATGACCCAGCCTCCAGGAACAGTTGGATCTGGCTTGATAAAGGTATAATCACTGGTTACTTTAACGACTATTCTCGGTTTTTGGGGATGATCACCTAGCCCATTATAATTACTCAAAGCGATATGTGAGAAATTGGTACCGTAGGTATAGTTATCATCAGGCGCCTTTGACTCGCAAGGTGGCTTTAAATTCATCAAAATTTCACCAACTGTAAAACTTTTTGAATTCCATGCGCGAGCGCTTCCATTTTTTCTGACATTACCTTGCTCTGCTTCAACAATACCAAAGACCACTATGGCTTCACCACCATCCACTTTGTCATACTCTTGTAAATCCTTTTTTCCAGCCCAAAATAATTTTTGTAATTCATTAACATAAGTTTTTGGTATGATAATATTTAAACCAGGTGTCGCTAAGGCTGCTTCTTCCACTAACTCTTTCATTTTAGGAGCACCTTTGGGTTTAAAATCATATAAATCAGAAATACCGTCATATCCAAGCGCTGAAGCAATTTGCAATGTCATTCCTGTTACTTGTGAGATTTCACGCTCTACACCGCCATCAACTGAAACAAAATCATTACCTGAATTGTCACCTTCAATTGTAGGAATATAAGGGGTTATTGTTTTCACAAGGGCAGGTTGCGAAACACTTTTTCCTGCGGCTGAAGGACCACCATAGGGAGCAATCACTCTCTTTGCAAATTTTTTGCCATCATAATGGTTTGTAGCTCTTTGCATAATGGCATCTCTGAACTTGATGCTTTGCAATTCTTCGGCTTGCGCATCAAGGAATAGTGCAAAACCTTTTTCACCAAGAAGTTCTTTTAATGTGGTTCTTTCTACGGTAGGGGGGGCAAGCGGTGAATGTTTAAGTAAAGTTGTATCTTGCAAATAATCTA
>CAZHSJ010000077.1:0-11919 GCA_964535225.1 Uncultured Candidatus Berkiella sp.
TCTAAACAGCTTTCAGCATTCGTTTAGAAAACGCTTGAGTAAATCTCCCAAATTTTATTTTTTTGATACGGGAGTTGCACGAACCCTGGCTGGTCGAATCAGTATTCCTATCCTGGATAGTAACAGCGCCTATGGTGAAGCTTTTGAACATTTTGTCATAATTCAATGCAGAAACTTAGCTAGTTATTTTTATCGCGACTACAAGTTTTCCTACTTAAAAACGAAAGATGATGCTGAAATAGATTTGGTTGTCGAACGACCTGGAAAGGACATTCTATTTATTGAGATTAAAAGCACCAAAGATGTGCAGCATCAACATCTGAATAATTTAAAACAACTTGCTCGTGACTTTGGAAAATGCGAAGTAGCCTGTTTTAGCAGAGATACTTTTGCAAAAAAAATAGATGGTGTCATGGTTTACCCTTGGGACAAGGGAATAAAGCATTATTTTTTCAAAGAACTTTAGAACTCGCCATACATGCTTTTACCCAGAGTGAAAGCACGAAGTGTTCGCTATGAATTGATTATTTGAGTAAAGAAACGGTATTGCCCCCTAGATATTTGCTAGCTAACAATGTAATATTTGTCACTTAAACATATATTGTGTTAGTTACCATAATCAATTCAACTTAAAGGGATTTTCGCATAAATAAGAGTTCATCTGCATGTCTACTACTGGCGCGAAATCCAAATCTACACAGCAAGAATTAGTCCTTTCCTTGTTCAACCAAGTTGTTCAGCCAAAGCGCGATTTTAATTCCCTTACACCGCTAGAGAAAATGGGGGCTATTTATAGTTCACTTGATCATGCACATGAATTGAATGAATCCATTCGTGTTAAATTACAAGTGGAACTTGAACGCATAAGACCTAATGAATTTGATCCAAATCAGATTCTTACAGATGGGCCTTTAAAGGGAAGTACCATCGCCTGGGTTAGTGCATATATTGCAGCATCTGAATGTTCATTTCCCGCCGCAGCGCGTGCAAACTCACAAGGCTATCCCTATTTTTTAAGTCGCATTATCAACTTGGCACCATTCTCGGTTTTAGACTTATCTGTCTCGTTTAAAGCAACACAACTAAAGGTTAGTGCACTATGGCTGAGCATATTTGCGGACATAAGAGAACTTAGAAATAACAGTGATTGGTTTACTGAAAATTTATTAAAAAAACTCAATAGTGAGCAGCTCAGAAAATTAGATGTAAATGCAATGGGTTTTACAGATAATGGTATTGCTTGCTCCGTCTTAGCGCTGCTGATCAAACAAGACTATCTTAGCAGGCACAGTCCTGATTATGTTCACGAATTACTCAACAAGGTGCCTCCCCTTGATCATCCTACTTTTTATAATTTTAATAAAAACGTATTAGACAAAGCTAATTTTGGCATGACAACCTTATGTTTTGCAGGCCAGATGGAAGCGGATTTAGTAAAGAAAGACAAAACTGTTAGTCATAAGAGCGCCTTTCTTGCTATCGTAGAGGCAACAAAAACAAATATCCACACATTGGATTTCAACGCACGTATTCGGGCGGGAAAAAACAAAGGAAAATCAGCGCTTTGGTATGCAGCCTATGCTGGCACAGGCCAAATTTATGACACTTTTGATATGATTGTAGAAAATGCTGATCTGGATAGGCTTGATTTTAATGCTAAGGCAGAAGATCCCAACGATGACGATGCCAACAGCTCCGTACTATGGTTGGCCAGTTTTTCACTGGTGAATTATCGACATGGCCATCCCCTTCTCACGATTTTAAGAAAACGCACAGATTTATCAACACTTGATTTTAATAATTGCCCAACAACAGATAAAGATGGCGATAAGGGCAAAACGGTATTATGGCAATGCGCCCTAGCGGCCTTAAATGGCATGAAGGGCGATGATGAAGCGCTGCTGATTATTTTGAATAGTAGCGCAAGACTGAAGCTGGATTATAGCGCTAAAGCTGAATCTGGCGATTATGCCAATCACAGTGTGAGCGATTTGATTATTCAATTGGCCAAAGAGGGCAACGTGATGCCCTTGATAAAAATGCTGCAAGACCCAAACAGATCACCGCTGATTGAACAACAAATTACACCCTTGCTCTTTGCTAGCATGTGCGCCAAATTAATAGAACTTAGCTTGGATGATACGCAGTTTCTTGATTTTATCAGCTTGTATGGGATCTTGCTGAGCCTGCACTTAAGCGCTGCTCACTTAAACGAAATAGTCCCGTTTGGAGAATGTAAAGGCCAAACTGTGCTCATGCAATTGCTTGAACTTGCGCTTTTTGGCTACCCACAGTTGTTAGATAAAGCCTTTAAGGTGGTAAATCCCTCTTTGATTGGCGAAAAGCACCTGATTAGCCCAACACTTGGAATGCTTGTAAAACTTAAAAAAATGTGTCACATCGCAACTGTGTTTGATCACGACACTGAACCTTTAGGCACCTTAAGTTGGTTTTTATCAGACAGAGGCTGTATCCAAGAGGATCACAAAATAGCAAACATCGATGCGCTGCCTCAAGCAGAAAGCATTTTGAGCGGATATTTATCTGACAGAAGTAGTGCGCAAGATTATTTCGGCATAACAGACGATGTCAATGCGCTCTTAGTCAAATTTAGAGAACTTAAGCTGCAATCTGATGAAGAGCAAAAGCAATCTATTGATGCAACATTGAAATTTACACGTGGCCGATGGGGGTAGATTGTAAGCCATATCTGATTTGAACAGTAGTTAAATAACCGAGAGACTTATGCCCTTTTTTTGAGGAAACACACATGCCTAAAACAGAACAAAACTTTATGCCATCACAACCCAACATTTCTGCAACACGCGCATACAAAATGCTTAAAAAGGAACTCTTGGCTGAAAAAGCCATTCCCCATCAACTTACGGCGGTTGAGGCTTTTAAACAAAAATTAACTGAATTTGGCGAAAAAAAATTAAATAAAGCAAAAAGACTTGCGCTAAACGAAAGAGCCTCGACGCTTACCAAACAGCACTTTGAATATGCCGCACTTGAAGACACCTTTAAAACAAAGAAAAAACTAAGAAATAGGGCTTTTAGGACCATTCTCAATAAAATAGGAAAGGCCGAGATTAACTATGAGAGTGTTAAAAATGCAATTGATACCATACTGGTAGATGAATCAACTTCTAAGCAGGATAGCAATCTCACCCGCTACTTAAGTGGATTATCCTACAAGCTATTTCGTAATCAAACAGATATCACCTATTTCAAATACCTAGATAAATTAGTGCTAATATTAATTGGTTTAAAAAGCAAAAACACTTTAACCGAAAAAGAATATGATATAGCGACTCAACATTTTCGTAAACTTAGCCGTGAAAGATTTGATAGAATAGTTTCTTTAAATGCCAAAAGGAAACATGATAGCAATAGCCACACTTCTTTAACAGCAGAAAAAAATCATGACTTAACCGGGATCCTGCTTCGCGCGAGCACTTGGCATGAAGCCATTCCCAAAACGCTACTGGACATTAAAGGAAGCGATAAAGAAGCCAAGCAACAAAGAATAGATATGATGAAACCCACCAGAACACTTGCCCAGCAGGCTAAAGAAGGTAAATTGGCCTTGGCAAAACAATTTGAAGAGCTGGATAAAGCGCTTCAACTGGAATTTAAAGCCCTGCCAAACGCTGATGATTTACAGACTACCAAGAAAACACTTTCGCCATTATGGTCAAGGCATGTAGACATTCATAAATCACTTGTCACCAAACCGGATAATATCCTAGAGGGTGAATTATGCGATGTGGTAAAGAAGCTATCTGCATTGAACCTATAAGAGGGATCAGATCCCTCAGATAGGAGAGTGCCCCTTTAATTTCATCATGGCATCTGCGGTTTCATAGTGCCCTTTGGCTAGCGCCTTTTCAAAAGGCGTATAGCCATTTTTATTTTTCACCTCAAAATCGACTATTTCACTGGGCCTATAAGGCGAAAAGGTTAATGTTTTGCGAATTTTCAAGTTAGCCAAGACATCAAGTAAATCTTGTGCTGCTTTTTGATCTTCCATTTTAGCTATTGCATGAAGTGCTGTATTATCACTTGGATCTCGCATTGAGGTGATCTCATACCAAGGTTTTGCCAAATAACCACTATTTTCAACAATAAAATCTCTTACTTTCGCAGGATCACGTGATTTGACTACGGCTAAAAATTTATTTTCTTGTTGATTTTTTATATTACGTTCATCATGAAGGCGCGTTGCCATATCTAGAATTTGCGAGAATAATTCTCGGCGGCCAGCAGGTAACCGCTGTTGAATTTTTTTAAGCTTATCGGCATTCTTTTTCCATCTTAAAATATCTGCCAATAAAAACAAGATTTGACCTGTATTTTTTAAACAATGCATCAACATACTTGCTGCAAGATCAAGGTTATCATGTTCTAGTGCTACATGAATTGGCGTTCTTCCTTGCTTATTTTTTAACGTGAAGTCAACAATATCATTTATTTTGGCTGATTTAAAGCTTTCACATAACTTCAGGAGATCTAAACGGTTATCTCTTGCAATCCTATGAAATAGCGTTTCTTGATCAGGATTACCAACAGCAGCCTCTTCGTCTATTTTCAAAGTTCCCTTATTTGCACTGCTGATGATGTTATCTATATTTTCCTTGATAGATAATATCGTGTAACCGCCACCAGAGATTAACGCCATTCCACATATTTTTTTAAACTCATCCGTACATCTTTGAATAGCAACCGCCGCACTGATAGGATTTTTTGCCATTTCTTCTAGCTTTTTAAGCCAAGGTGAAATAGTGCGCTCTTCTAGGAGGGGTGGTATATCGCCAGCAATAGCGCTTAAAGATTCTTTTAGTTTTTTAACCAGTTGATTTTTTATGGCTTGATCTTTAGCAAACTCAACAAATTTATCGCGCAAGCCAAGATCATTAGGAAAATAGCTATCTAGCAACGCACTAACATCCTCTGCCTTAATTTTTTCAATTAGGGAAATATTTTGAGTATTATTGCTGAAATGATTCAGCAGATCTTCTTTAAACGCATTAATAATCGCTGGTGCCCCATAAATGGCAATTTGTGATATCAATGAATGGTTTTGAGAAATTTTCGCTAAGTCAGGGAAAATAGCACCGTGCTTTGACTTTAGAAATTGACTCAGCATAATAAGTTCTTCTAAATTTCTTGTCTTAGCAATTTCAGCTTTAAATTTATGCAGCGTTGCTTTATCACACACCGTTAAGCGCTCAACCATGCCGCGTACAGCAGCTATACCATAACCTATATCTTCAGGGTTTTTGGGATCGACACTTTTAACACGCTGCCAACGCGGATCAACAACAAACATCGAGTTTGATAGGATTTGAGCGTAAACGGACCACGCATGGGCACCAATAAACTGACCTTGTTCATTGAATATTTCACCACGATAGGAACGCACGCTGCCTTGGGGTAATATTTTTTTCTGCACTAAATGTCCAATTGCGATTGAGGCTATAATGCCTTTATGGCGGCATACTAATAGTCCCTCGTCTATGAGTTCTTCTAAGGGAATATCAAGGCTTGGCATTTTATTTTCAATTAATCCTGCTTTTCTTTTATTGAGGTAATCTGTTAAGCGCTTTCCTAGATTAGCTTCTACTTGATTGCGTGTTTGCCCTTTAACGCTAGGGTGATGTGTGGAAAAACTATCGACCATTTCATTCACTATTTCTAAAATGCGTTCAACATTCTTTCCTTCGGTTGCTTTTTCTAGTTTGCAAAGCAAATCTTGCAATTTAGGCGTGTCTAGATCGATGAGGAGCCTCTCGCAGGTATCATTGCCTACTAAACTTACCAGTTTTCTTGGGGTGGTGGGTTCGGAAAAATCAGTTTCTATGCTTAAATCGGTATACCCTACGTATTTTTGCTTTAAATATTGCCTTGCATTCACCGTATATTTTAATGGCTCAATCCCTTTATTGCTAAAATACGCTTGGCTTTTTTCGAGTTCCAATAATTTTTCAGCATCAATAGTAATTTGATACTTGCCTTCAGATGAAGGCGCAAGTGTCGCGCCCAATTTTGGATTTAAACTGGCCAACACCTTTTTAGCCTGGTTTAATTCAAGTTGAACAGAGAAAACCCAATCTCTTTGTGACAAAGTAAGCCAATTCCACGTAATTTCGCTCTGTTGCTTTAACTTTTCAAGAATTACTTTGTTAATCATCTGGAGCCCCACCAAAACAATGTCATAAAATTATATATAGCTTGACTCACTTTTAAGTGAATATCTACTCGCATTAGACATGTGGTAGGTGTTAGCAGATAACGAGAAGGGGGCGGAATTACCTTGTGCATTTAAACGCTTAGTCTCAGCTAGAGCTGAATTAAGAATGGTAAAACTGCTCATCTTTCATTTATCACCATTAATCTGTAAAAGGAGGGATTAGCATGATATATAGTATTTTATATGACATAATAACCTAATTTTTTACGTTAATTGGGGAATTTACATGTCTTTAAATCACTTTAACCATGGCGAGAAACGTACCTTAAGTGATGCGGCTATGCGCGTAAGATTATTAGCATTTGCAATTGAACACCGGAATGAACACTTATTTTATTGTGTTAAAAGAAATGCTCTTGATCTTTTACAGCAACATTATAATGAAATAGCACAACGAACCAATGAACGATTTAACGATGAATTTTTTCTGCAAGATGCTGATCATTACGATTTTGCAAGCAACAACATGACCTTGAGAATTTTAAAAAGGGCGATAGGCAGAGCAAATATTTTACCAAAACATATGTACTATTTAGCTGATTTATATATGGACAGCCAAAATGTTGATCAATTAACCACACTTTGCGCCATGCGTGACAACAAAGAATTAGCTGAGTGTTATTTTAAATTAAAAGCCTCATTTTACTATAAATATTTTTTGTGCGCCGATGAGATGAGAAGCCCAGATTTCCCTGTAAAGGAAGAAGAAATGCCTCAGCGTTTACAAATGGTTGAATATGCCTTGTTTATGAACGACCCTAATCTTGCTATGAGAATGTTAAGAGAAGCGCCTATTGCCGAGGTGCAAAGCGCATTAAATGCGAGAAATCCAGAAATTATCAAACTAGGCCGAGCAGCGCTTTATTCCAAGATCTATCGAGAACATCTCTTAGATGTTGTGAATATCAGATTAAATGGCGTACAAGCAGCAAATGACGCTGAATTTAAAGCGCTTTCACAAAAGATCATCAAATTAGAAAAATCCATTCCTAAATTAGATGAAGAGCTTGCTCGCAAAAGGGCACCCAAAAGACCCTTGCCAAACCCTATACTTTACAGGGCAAAGCAAATTGCAGACAAACTTGCTTGCGTAACCACAGAGCCGCCTATGGTTGTTAAGAGGAAAAAAAAGTAGGTTTATGATTACTCATTGATCATCCTATAGCAGATCTTTCCAGGGATCCTTGTAGAGATCTTTCTTTTTTCTTGTTGCTGAATAGGCGACTTTTCATTGTAAACATATATGTTTCAATTTAGGGGCAGGGCCTACTTCATAAACTGATTGAGATCCTCGTTAAAAAGAGCCAAATCAGTTCTTAAGTTTTTGTTTAATCTTGCTCCATACAACCCCGTGCGCATTGTTGGCATAGGCGGCTGCAAAGGCGCCTATGCAGCAGGCGGCTAGTTTTTGCTTATAATCCAATGCCGGAAAAAACGATTCGCATAGCTCCCAGGCGCTTATCCAAGCGAATACGGTGAGTTGTAAGATGTTCATGGTGGTTCCTTTTTAATTTAAAATCACAAGGCCCTCACCCGGCTTCGCCACCCTCTTCCGTTGCGCCAAATCATTCAAATTATTCACCCCTTCCGAAAGCACAATCCCCGATGCAGCAATGCCCAATCCCACTGGCCCGCCAGACACAAACCCCACCACCAGCGTGGTGATGATGGTTCCCAAATTAAGATGAAAACCGCCAGATACAGCTTGGCTTTCAGATAGATTTAATTGGCGTAACATAAAAACTCCTTTTTGTTGTTGAAATCAAGATAACGATAAGTCCACGGATCCTCGATGATAATCACACATATGTTCTTTATGATAATGGTATAAAATTTTTCAAATGAGCATGGCTGCATTTCTGGCATGTCGCTGGTGATGTTCATGGCATTCCCTCCACTTGCTTGTTGCATTTGTGGTTGCGTTAAATTAAACATGTTGGCTCCTTTTTTATAAAAACACGTTAATGTACGAGCATTCTTTTACACATCACCCTAAAGTTGTGGTTCTTTTTCACAAAATTCACCACCGAGGTAACCCAGCGCAAACTGGGTTTCACTTTTGTGCCATAGGGCTTGTAGATGTTTATTTTTAGCTTTTGCTTTATTGGTACCACTTGAGGCTTAGGGTGCGCGGGATCTACTTCACTAAAGTCTTTATTGATGAGCACCAATTTAATGTGCCGCACTTCTTTCACCATTTCAGCTGTTGGCACGCCATACCAGATGGGAATATCTCCCATTAAAAGACCCATGATTTTTAAACGTAATAGACAACGATGCACCGCCTTTTCAGGTTTGGTTATCATTTGTGAGATCTGCTCAATGGAAATTGAACAACGTAAGGATTGATTATTTGTGCAACAGGCTGCGAGCCATAACCACAGCAGCTTTTCATCTTCCTTTAAAAGGGGATGATTCATTAAGCACTTAAGGTGAACAAACCAGGTTGCGCAGGGGCACAGGTTTGCCGCACAAATAACAGGCAAAGCTATACTGTCTAGCATAAAACTTCCTAGATGTTAGGTCAGCAAATAAACCAAAATTAACAAAAAGAGGTCTTTTTTGTTAAAAAAGTGTTTAAAAACTGCTAGTTAGGTCTTTGCAAGACTTTTAGATAACAAAGAATGAGATATAATGCGTTTAGTCATGGGTGAAAACTCCTAGTAAAGTTTTTGCTTGTGATTAGTCCCTCAAAGGTGCGTCAACATTTTTGGGGGACGTTAGCGTGTAGATTATCCTATCTTTTCTTCTCTTTCAACATAGATTACAGTTTTTTATTAAATGTGAATTAAGGTGTTTCACCATAAAAAAATTTTCAATTATTCTTACTAAGAAAATCTTCCCAGTACTTTAAAACCTCATCAAAGCACTTAGCAAGTTCTTTCAATTCCCCTTCATGGGTAAGGATTACCAAACCTGAATAATCCCAATCAATGTCCATCTTTTCCCAAGTTATAGTAGGTATATCCCACTTTAAATCATCGTCTGTTTTGGTCTCCTTTATTTCTGGGACATATAAATCGATTTTGCAATGCTTGGTTCCGTTTGCAATATCTTGGCAATATTTCAATTCGGCTTTAGAGGCTAGCATCATTTCTCTAAATTTTTTAAATTGTTCAACGTGTTTTATTTTTCCATTGATTCTAGCATTTTTTGAAACTTTAATCCTTTCATGCCACACCCAATCAAGCAAATGGTGAGCGGTAATAGCAAAATTGACAGCATGCCTAGATGACGTGTAATCTTTAACAAAATCATCATGTTCCATTCTTAGCTTGTCCAGCATCATATCTGTATGTAACAACCCAAAAGAATGTTTCGGTTTTTGGTTCATAGTATTACTCGTCTAGGATAGGTAGAATTTCAAAATCATCAGCGCTTCTTAAAATGACTTTAAAGTCTCCTTTAGAATCCGGTTCATTCAATTTTTCAACAATAGCATCAGATAATTTAGTTAGCTTTACATCATTGTAAGATGGCTTAACATATGTTTTCTCTAATTTTTCTTTATCAGAGGCGCGACGTAGGTTAATAGTATCATCGAAAACAATTCTCTCGATTGCGATTCGGCAAATTTTTATTCCATCGCTGAGTTTTCTAAAATGATAATCATATGTAATATCTTTTATTTGAACAGATTTTTCATAAGCATATATACCTGTCAGAATTCCATCATTCAAAGGGGAGTCAAAGCTGCTATCTTCTATTACTTGTAAAAGCCAATATTTCAATTCATCTTTTTGTGGTTTCAACACATCATGATTAGTCATTGAATATTATCCCATTTATATTAAAATTCTATTTTCGAGAATCTACTTCTTCATAAGCTTAAAACAATTCATTGTGTTTTTTTGTTTATTTTGGTAGTAAAGCTGCCCCTCTAATCGCTCAACACAAAAACAAAAGTACTCTCTTTTTATTTTTATACGTGCCAATGTCTATTGCATGATCATATATGTATAGCTTGTTATTTCCGTATATTAATTTTTTATGGGAATCTGCTTGAATAGTAGAAAGATTGAGCCGTAGCTCAATAAGTTAAATCTGATTCTACATCCTTCTGTTTATTTCATGCAACACGAAATTTGACTTTCTGATATATAATTAACCTCATAAACATTTGCAAGGCCTTATTAAAACGAATAGCGTTTGTTATTTTATAATGCACGTCACAATGGTTTCATTTTACACTCACAGTTATCTTTTGTAATTATTACACCAACTTATCTAACAATGGAGTGTGTGATTTAATTTGTTCAATGATATACCTCCATTCATCCCACGCATTTATAATTCTTGTAAGCTCTTCATTTTGACTGTCAGTAAGACTTTGTTGCATTTCGTCTCTGACGCGGTCAAATATATGCTCTCCTATAGGTTGATCACTATCCTTAGCTGTGTCACAAAATATTTTAAAAATAGCAGCGTGCGAAGTTCCGTCTATTGAGGAAAAAGGTGACCAAAAAACTTCCCGCCTTAAAGTGCCTTTTATTACTTTTGATAGTTTCGTTAGAACTTCATCTCTCATACCTCCTCCCTTACTTTTTATTTTTCAAACATTACTTATTAACTACATTTAAATTCCAACATTCATAACAGCATAAGGTATGACCTGATCCCCGTTTGGTCACCGCCGAACAGTGACCAGGTTATACAGCATAAGTATTTAATTATTATCAAATCCAACTTCTTAACCGCTTTATAACAAAATATTCTTGTATTTTATCTCTATTTGGGCTGACCTACGAAGAAACAGTTTATATCAAGATAAAGTATTTCATTAGAACTATTTGGTCATTTATGGAGTCACTTCAGCATTAATATGCATAATCTAAAGCTTGGTCATAGTTTCGTTCGACAGACTAATTGATATGTGTACCTAAGCTTAATAAATGACCTTATCTGTAGAAAAAGGGTTAAACTATGAAATGCTGGATATGTGGAAATACCGCTAATTCAAAAGAACATATGATAAAATCTTCTGATATTCAACTCCACTTCCCTAATGTAAGCCAAAAAACACCTCTTTACCTCCATACAAGAGAAAAATTAAATCAACCTTTTGGCTCAAGAAAATCTGACTTACTAAAGTCAAAGGCAGCAATTTGCTCTAATTGCAACAGTGAAACTACTCAGCCTCATGATATAGCTTGGCAGAGCATGTCATGTTATTTATATAAGAATAAAAGTAGAATCCTTCAACAGAAAAAATTTAATTTAAAGAAAATTTTTAAGGGCTGCTCTAGTAAAAATTCTTTATTAGTTCAGTTGTATTTTTTAAAGGTTTTTGGATGCATGCTTGAAGAGGCAAGTTCCAAAAGTATTCCGGAAAATGAAAAGGTTGAACTCAAATTGCTAACTAAATGTTTTTCATATCATATATTGAACAGCACTGCTCATCCTGATGTATACCTGACCTTTATAAAATCCAATATCTCTTTTATGGGCAGAACTGATTTAGAACCGACCTTTAGTCCTGAAGGCAAACTTGAAAGAATATACTGGTGTTATTGTTTAGATGACTTGATGATAAGGGTAAACTACGTCACTCCTTCCATATTTAAAATGGAGAAATATAAAGGATGGAACCCTAAAAATACGTCAAAAATCATTAATATAAAATTTCTTAACCTAAAAGTGACGAAAACCATACAAGGAAAATTACA
>CAZHSJ010000078.1:0-11914 GCA_964535225.1 Uncultured Candidatus Berkiella sp.
ATGGTAAGGGTTTTAGAGTAGTTTTGGATGCCAATAAAGTAAGAGAAAGTTTAGAAAATAGTCTTAAGGAAGATATAACTAAACTACAGGAGCAGCCTCAAGTACAACCCCAAAGTCAACCTCAACAACCCAAACCGGTGACGCCAAATTTTATTCCCATCGAATTTAACAAAGAAGATCCTGAGCAGAAATATTTAGAAAAGCAGTCTGGACAAACGGGTAGATGGGCAGCAAACTTTAATATTGTGATATCAGATAAGTTAACCAAGGAACAAGCGCAAGAGGTTGCTGGCAAAATGAAGGGGCAACTCGCGCCAGATGGGGAAGGGGTTAGTGACGGTATACGCCCCACCAGAGATGGTAAGGGTTTTAGAGTAGTTTTGGATACAAATAAAGTGTACGAAAGTTTAGAAAATAGTGTTAAGGAAGATATAGCTAAACTACAGGGGCAGCGTCAAAAACTTGAGGGTGAATATAAAAAATCACTTGAAGATTATGGGGCAAAATCTGTTCCAGATCCGACGACTAAAAGTGCAAGAGAAGCTGAAGGTAATGTCAAATCATTAAGAAGACAGCTTAAAGTCGTTGATCAAAAGCTTTCTGGGGCACGGCAAGAGCTTGGACGTATCGAAAAAGCAAAAGATCCAAATAGTTTAGTACAAGAAAAACCTAAAGCAGAGTTTAAAACAGAAACAGGAAAACTCCCAAGACCCCCGGTAACAGGGGTAGATGTAAAAGACGCAATAGGAACATTAAACTACTATTCAACTGGTGTATATTACATAGATACGCCTGAAAAAGAGTTGAAACTAAAAGAGCTAAGAGATGGGTTGGATAAAATTGATAAATCAAATTCTTCAACCAAAGATAAGGATACTGAAAACTTTTTATACGACCAAGCTGAAAAAGGTAACTTGATAGCAGGTGAGATCATAGAAAAAAATAAAAAGCCTGAGCAGCCTACTGTCTCACAAACAAGTGAGCAAACAACACCGCCACCACAAGTACTACAAGAGTCAAGTGTTCCCACACAACCTTCACCCATTGATAATATAAAAACCCCTGAACAAGGCCAACAAGTATTAGATACTTTTAATCAAGACAATCAACGAGAAGTCGAAGCGCTAAAAGGTATTGATTTAACCAAAAGAACAGAAAATGTAAATGAATTAAAAGACCGCATGGCGCAAATGAAAATAGCGGTTGGAAATAGAATATCAATTTTAAAAATGCTTGAAGAAAAGTTTTCACAGCATTTACAATTTATAGAGCAATTAAAGGTAGCGATTGAATCTCATCATAAACATCTTAGTGATGTTGGTGAAAAAGAAGAGCTTCTTCGACGAGAAATTGAAGCGCAACAACAACAAGATGAAGAACGTTTTGAACAATCGCAACAACAATATGAGGCACAAAAAGAGAAGGAAGCGAAGGCAGAAAGTGAAGCGCAACAATCAAGGGCAGAATCTGATCGCGATAAGCATATTGAGGACAAGAGCAAGGAGCTTGATACTAAGATTGATGATCTACAAAAGGAAACAACGCAATTAAAAAGTGATTTGGATAATATTAATAAGGAGAGAGAAAGTGAAGTTAAAAGCTTAGCGGACACACAAAAAGAAATTGGTGAGTTAAAAGGAGAGCTTGAATTAGCACGTAAAGAGGTTGGCGAGTTACAAGGAAAATATGAAACATGTAAAGGTGAGAGGGAGGCGCTTGACAAAGATTTACAAAAAATCAACAAAGATCTCATAGAAAAAAATAAACAAGTTGAATCAGCTGAAAAGAGTCTTGAAACAAGAGAGAAGGATAGAAAAATAGCTGATGACAAACTAACAAAAGCAAAAGATGATTTTAGCAAATTACCAGAGAATGAAAAAACTAAAGCAAGGAAAGATGAGATTACAAACTTAGAGGAAGCTTATAATAAACTGGATAAGCAATGTAAGGATGATAAAGCTAAACTTGAGGGCCTTAAAACACAGCAGAGTGAACTTAAAGGAGCAAGCGATCTAAAGTCAAAAGAACTTATTGATAAATCTAGAGAAGAATTTGGTTTGCAGGATCAGATTGAAAAGAAAAAATCAGAAATTCAAAACAAGGAAACAAAGCTTAGCGCAGCTGAAGAAAGAGAAAAAACGTCAACTTCCAAGATTAGTGAATATGACAAATTAGTGGCGCAAAAGACAGAAACGTTAAAACAAAAAGAAGGCCAGCTAGGAGAGCTCACACAGCAAAGAAAATTATATGATGATCTAAAAAACAATATAGCAAAAGAAAAGGAATTAACTGAAAAAGCAGGCCAAGAAAGAAAAGACGTTGCAAGCTCAGAAACGGTTTTGCAAGGGTTGAAGGAAAAAGAGGGAAGGTTAGATCAAGATATTAAGTCACTCGATTCGCAAGTAAAACAATGTGATCAAAACATTGAAAAGTTAACAGAGGAAAATAAAAAGCATGGAAAGAAAATAAGGGAAAACGTTGGCGAGATAAAATCAGCTAAAAATGAAATAAAAACGCAAGAAAGTAAAATAGCAGAAAATACAAAAAAATTAGAAGCGCTTGAAAAGATCCCAGAAAAGGATCGTACAAAAGAGCAAAAGGATGATATTCTCGAACTTAGAGCAGATAATTTTGAAGCTAAAAAAAGGATAGAAGAAAACCGTCAGAAAATTACAGCGCTTGAACAAAACAACACCGAGCTTAAAGGTGAAATAAATAAAAACACAACGTTAAAAGGTGAACTTAAAAACCAACGTGAGTCCCTTAATGATAAAATAGAAGACAAACTTGCCGATAAAGAACAAAATACCAATGATATCGCTGCGCAATCTGTTAAGGTTGAACAGGCAAGAAATAACCTTGCTCAAACGGAAGGTCAACTTAAAACAGTACAAGAAGAAGGTTCCCAACTAAAAGATAAAATTGCTAAGATTGATCCAGATTTTAAGAAATTGCACGAAAAGGAGCAAAGTCTTAAAACGACTTCAAGTTCGCCACCCCAACAAACGGTACCACCGACCACACCGCCCCCCAAGCCAGATCCTTCGGTACTTGACCAACCGAAAGTAGCACAAGTAGGTGCCAAATTAACCACTGCAATAACAAGAGAATTTCTGCATGAAGAAAAAATGAACAAGGCCAAGGAGGCCCAAGAGCGATATGCGAAAATGGCGGCCGATCCTAATACGGTAAAAAATTTAGAAAAACCAGAAGATAAAAAATTTGTACAAGAAAGTTATCAAAAATTAGCTGGGCTAAAACAGCAAGAACAACAATTAAGACAAGAAATTTATAATTTAAGACAAGAGTTTAAGAATGAAAGGGTGACGCAAACTGACGATCACACGAAATTGAAGGAAGAAAAGAAGCATTTAAAGTCGCTCGAAAGAAAGCCGCATCCTCATTCAGACGATTTAAAGAAAGAAATTAAAGAATCCAAAGCGAAAATAGAGGGTTTAAGAGACAAAATTAATACCCAACCAGAAACGATGGAAAGAAGGCAAAAACTTGAAGGAAAAATTGAGGATTTAAAGAAAAATCAAGAAGCTATTAAAAATACTAAAACGGCCTTGGCTGAAAAAGATCCAAACATGAAGGAGGAGATTGCCAAGGAAAACAAAGAAAAAGAAGCTGCTGCTAAAAAAGCCGCTGCCAATAGGAATACGCCACAAGGTAAAGTAGCAAAGAAAAAGAAAAACTACGAAAGTACTAAAAAGAAATTTAACGACATGATGGAAAAGTGTCCTTCAATTAAGGATGCAGGAAGTGGGGAAGAACTATTAGGCCAAATGATAGCCTATCTCTTGATGTTGTTATTTTCCGGCCTTGGGACAGCCATTAGTAAGCTTGATGCTAAAAAAGCTGAAAGAGATATTAACAATATGAAGCCTATGTTAAAGGATTATGCTAAGACAGTTGATAAGGAAAAGGCAAAAGAAAAAGAAATTGCTGAATTTAAAGAAAAACATCCACATCCTACAGACAAGGAAAAACAACAACTAGCTAAAATGGAAGGGGAGTTAGCACAAATTCAAGAAGGTCGTAGAGAACATGAAAGAAATTTTGAAGCTATTCAAGATAGAAAAGGTGTTCGGAATTTAGCAGAGAAATCAAAGGCGATTGAAAACCGGAAAGTGGCTGATGAAAATCTTAAGGGTGCGGAAGATAGGAAAGTAAAAGCGGATGAAAATATTAGCAGACTTCAAGGAATTAAAGATCCCACTGAAGATGATAAAAAAGAATTAAAAGCCGCAAAAGAAGAGTCCAAACAGGCTGGTAAAGACATTGAGAAATATACAAAAGAAAAAGAAAAGGCTGGAAAGGAAGTAGATAAATCGGAAGAAAAAATGCGAAAGCTTGATGAGAAAGAGAAAAAAGTTGGTATTAAGGGTGAATTTGGAACCAAAAAACCATCAGGCAATGTTGATGTGACGCAGCCAACGACACCGCCGCCCACATCAACAAGCACCACAAGTTCAACACCGCCGCCACAGCAGCCACAACCTATTTTACAAACAACAAATCCAGATACCCCGAAGGTGAAAGCAACAACGCAAGCACCTCAAAATACCAGCACAACTTCTTCACCGCAAGCGCAAGAAATATTTAAACAAAGAGACAATGATCAAGAGCTAAAAGCGTTAAGAAAAGATGTCAATAGAATGGGAGAGCTTCTCAATAATAAAAATGCTAAATTTGATCCTACTACAGGTGCTCCTATAGATCGCGACAAGCTCATGTCTAAATTTCATGAAGTGAATCAAAAACTACTAGAAAAACAAGAAAAGTATGTAAAAGATTTATTGCACGCGGGTGCAAAGTTCGATACTAAAACTGGCGCAAACTTACAAGATCAGTTAAAAGATATTCAAAACGCGCAAAAATCTATACAAGAACAGCAACAATCCAAATCTCCTGTCAACGAAAGTACAACGGCGCCACGAAGCACCAACACTGGTGGTAGCTCGCAAGCACCTCAAAATACAGGTACGGGTAGCCCACCGCAGAGCAGTACAAGTGCTCCGCCGCAAGCGCCACAACAAGCACCGCAAAACACAAGCACTGGGGCAGCAAAGCCCTCAATGGTTAGTTTTAGAGATGGTAGTGCGATGAAAGCTAAAGCAGATGTTTACGTTAATGCTGCCAGCGTAAATCCATTACCCGTTAATAGCTGGGGTGGCGTGGCGGGCGCAGTTAAAAATAGTCTTGATCCTCAATCGCAACAGTTGATGGCAAATGATTGGGCTAAGCATGGTAATAAGGTAGAAACGGGCACCTCGAGCATTGTTGCCGATAATAATGGCGATCCTGCTAAACTAAACCGAACAAATGGCTCCCAAGCCTATCTGATTCATGCAGGCGCACCAGACAAAGGGACAGACGCGCAAAGAGAAAAAGATCTCAAATCGGCTTATCGAAGTGTATTAGATAATGCGCATCAGTTACAACAATCGCAACCTGATAAAAATAAACCCTTAACGGTATCATGCCCACCGTTAGGTACAGGTATTTATGGAAATAAGCCTGAATTATCAGCTAAAGCAGCGCATGAGGCCATTCAAGAATTCCAGCGCGATAATCCAGATGCGAAAGTAAATATGAAGTTCGGTATTTATAATAATCCGAATGATCCTCAGGATGCGGCTAGGAATAAGCAATTTCAAAGTACATTGCAAACGCTGCAAAACCAAGCGCCAACCGCAACAGCGAGTGCAGCTAACACAGCAAGTGCAGGCAACACAGCGAGTGCAGCTAACACAGCAAGTGCAGGCAACACAGCGAGTGCAGCTAACACAGCGACGGCACCCAACGCGGCAAGTACTCCTCCCAAGGCAGATCCTGCCGTGCTTGATAACCCAAATGTACAAAAGGCAGCGGTTAATGCAACAACCAGAATCACGGCCGAATATCTGCATGAACAAAAAATGGACAAGGCCAAGGGGGCCCAAGAACGATATGCGAAAATGGCAGCCGATCCTAAAACAGTAGAAAAAATAGAAAAGCCAGAAGATAAGAAATTTGTAAAAGAGGGGTATGAAAAATTAGCTGGCCTCAAACAGCAAGAACAACAATTAAGGGGAGACATAAATAAGTTAAAGCAGGAATTTAAGGATGAAAGAAAAGAACAAACCCCGCAACGTGAAGAGTTTAAGCAAGCAAAGAAAGAGTTAAAATCCCTTGAACGAAAACCACACCCTCATTCTGATGAGACAAAGCAAAAGATAAAAGATCAAAAGGAGAAAGTGCAAGATTTAAGAACTAAACTTAACAAAGAGCCAAAAACCGTAGCAAGAAGAGAAGAGCTTCATGGGAAAATTGAGGCGTTAAAGCAAAATCAGAAAGATATCAGCGGCCTTAAAACTAAAATGGCTGAAAAAGATCCAAACATGAAGGCGCAGATAGACAAAGAAAATAAAGAAAAAGCTGCGGCGGATAAAAAAGCGGCAGCTAACAAGAATACGCCACAAGGTAAAGTAGCAAAGAAACAGAAAAACTACGATGCTACCAAAAAGAAACTTAACGATATGATGGGCGAATCTCCTTCAATTAAAGATGCCGCCAACGGGGAAGAGCTTTTAGGCCAAATGATAGCCTATCTATTGATGTTGTTATTTGCTGGCCTAGGGACAGGCATTAGTAAACTTGATGCTAAAAAAGCTGAAAGAGATATTAACAACATGAAGCCTATGTTAAAGGATTATGCAAAGAAGGTTGATGAGGTAAAGGCAAAAGAAAAGGAAATTGCTGAATTTAAAGAAAAACATCCACATCCTACGGAAAAGGAAAAAGGAAAGTTAGCAAAAATGGAAGGTGAGCTAGCACAACTTCAAGAAGGTTGTAGAGAATATGAAAAGAAATTCCAAGAAATCGCAGATAGAAAAGGTTACAGGGATTTAGAAGAAAAAAGGAAACTAGATGAGAAACTAGAAAAAATCGATAAAGAACTTGAAGATGCGAATGCTAAGAAAAAAGAAGCAGATGCTAAGGTAACTGAGCTTGAACAAAAAACTACGCTTTCTCCTGAGGATGAAAAAGAATTAAAAGCAGCGAAAAAAGATTCCGCGCAAGCTGAAAAAGAAATTAAAGCCTTAGAAAAAGAAAAAGAAAAAACAAACGAGGAATTGGATAACGTAAATGAAAAAATAGATAAACGGGATGAACAGCTTGGAAAAGTTGTAGAAGTAGGTGAGCATGGTACGAAAAAGCCTACAGGGACTGCGGATATCAGTTCACCGACACCGAACGATCAGCAGCTGCAACAGCAACAGCCGCAACAGCAGCAACAGCAACAACAACAGCCGCAACAGCAACAACAGCAACAACAGCCGCAACAGCAACCTATTTTGGAATCATCACAACCTCCTGAATTAAGAAATGAGGTGCCTAAACCAGAACCAGATAACCTAAAGCAACTTGAAGATGAGGCTAAAAAAGCGAAAGAGGATGAAGAAGAAGCTAAAAAGAACCTCCAGGAGAAACAACAAGCACTAGATAATGCGCCGGACGATCAGAAGGAGCAAGCAAATAAGGAACGTGAAGAGGCGCAAAGGCAAGCCGATGAAGCCAAGCAAGCAAGAGAACAAGCAGAAAGGGATGTTCAACAGGCAAAACTTGAGCAACAAGAAAGAGAGGTTCAGGAGCTTAAGCAAAAGGCCGAAGCGACTGGTGCCTCAGATGATGATAAAAAAGCTTATCAAGATGCTCAAAAAGATCTAGATGACGCTAGAAAAGAAGCGGATGATAAAGCGCGCAAAGAAGAAGATGAAAAAGCGCGTGAAGCAGCGGCTAAAGAAGAAAAACCTGAAGATGAGAATGCCCGTAAGGAAGAGGAGCTCAAACTACAGCAAGCTGCTGAAGAAGAAAAACCTGAAGAAGAGGAAGAAGAGGCGCTTAAAAAACAACAAGCTGATGATCAGCAGGAAGAACTCAATAATACTGCGCAAAACGCGCAACAAAATCAAAATACATCATCAGCAACTGCAGGCCAAGGTCAACAAGCTTCTGCTTCTGCCTCTACCTCATCGGGGCCTCAACAGCAAGGAGGTACTGGGGCTAGTGCTTCAGCATCGCTTTCTACTTCATCCTCATCTAGTATACCCACGCCAACTGGTTCTAGCTCGAAAGATGATGATGATCCAAGTTCAGGAGCAAGCGCTAGTGCAAGTGCAAGCGCAAGTGGTGGCGGTACAGGGGCCAGTGCGTCAGCAGGCAGTAATGCTGGAGCAGGCGCTTCTCAGGCAGCAGGGGCCAGTGCCTCAGCAGGCGATGATGGTGGAGGAGGAGCCCCTACTAATGCAGGCGGCGGTGACGATGATGGTGGCTCTCCTGCTAAAGGTGCTGATACTGATGGTCCTCCTTCAGGTGGACCTCCAAGTGGACCACCTACGCCAGGGGATGGACCTGGTATTGGTGATGCACTTAGCAAAGCCACTGAGGGTGGCGGTGGTGATTCTTCTCCTGGGGAAGGAGGAGATGGAGAGGATATGGGAGATCAGCTAGCCCAGGGGTTGGCTCAATTGGCTTCCCTCTTAGCGCCTCCAAATCCCATTGAAGGGCCTCAGGAAGCAGGACAAATGGCTGGGCTTGATACAGACAGTATCGTTAACGGTGCGATGGGGGCAGGTGGCTCTTCTATGACATTTAGCCCTGATGCGGATCCCTCAAGCGGCGATCCCACCAACAAAAACGGATTTACCGCAGGCGCAGATAGTGATAAATCTGCTGATACAAACCCGGAAGTTACGGATGATCAAAAGAAACAGAAATCATCTGGCATGAGCATGAAGGGCGGTGGCGGCGGCGGTGGAGGGCCATAAATCTTGTACCTACACCTAGTAAGTATACAACTAACTTGACAAGTGGCACGATAACTGGTCAAATACACCCAAACGAAATCCTTACCAGTTGTTTGGGAGAAAATCATGTCCGACGTAGCGGTTGGTATAACCAATCAAAAGAAATTAGACGAAGAAAAAGCAGCTAAAGAAAAAAAAGAACAAGCTGAAAAAGCCTTTAGGGAAAAAATTAAACAACATAAAGAGCTTGTGGCAGAGCGGATCGCCTTACGCAAAGGCGTATTTAGCTATAAAGACTCCACAGAGCCCCAAGGTGACCAAAGCCTTGCTGCGAAGCTAAGCCGATTAAGTGATTTAAGTCCTGAATCTTTGTTGGGCGAATATTTAGCCTTTACGTTTATGCATTTGTTTAAAAACCTATTTACCGCCCAGTACTACATTCAGCGCCGCGCCTTTTCAGAGGCTATTTCAATAGATCAGAAAAAAGAGAAGCACATTTTAGCCGGCAAATCAAAAGACGATGGTATTCGTGTGGCATACCAGCCTATTCGCGAAATGATGCTAAATGAGCACAATGAAGTTGTGTATGCTGAAAAAGTTAATGACGAAGGCGAGTTGGTTTATCCTGCTGTATATCCCGTCGATGCTGCTGGGAATGTTGATTACTATGCCAAGCCTAATACCGATGGCACCGCCTCTCGGGATGCTATACGTGCCAATGGTTTTGTGCCCATTGAGGATTTCGAAGAATCTTGTAAAATTCAATTGCTTAAACTGAGAAAAGATTTTACAGGGATCCAAGGCATGACGCCTGAATCATTACGATTGTTAAATCTGTATGCTGAGCAGGGTAAACAAAGAAGTAATGATGAGAATCAAAGAGCGGCAGAAGATATGACAGTGTTACAATCCAAAAATCAACATGCTCAGGATCTAGCAAGAAAAAATCAAGTTGCTAAGCTTAATCCCTGATGATTTTTACCCTGCCTAGATTTAACGAAGGCAGGTGTCGTACCTCAAAAATTTCCGATCTGGCGTAGGGGCGCAGCCCGTCTGCGCCCTTATCTTGATTTCTAATGGGCGGACACAGAGGTCCGCCCCTACAAAGATCCTAAGGCGTTGCACTAGAATCATCGTCAATTTCTTGTTGTAGGGGACGACCTCAGCCTGCCTTGTCGTAGTTTTAACGAAGGCAGGTGTCGTCCCAATAAAAATCCTGATTTTTTTTATTTAATCTGATACATCTTCACAAGCATATTGCGATCAAGCTTACCACTTTGCGTTAAAGGAAAATGCGCAACTTGAATAAATTTATCCGGGATCATAAAGGTTGGTAACGATTTCGCAAGAAAACGTTTTAGCGCACTTGCAGTAGGTGTTTTTACTTTAGCATTGTTAGGGCCAACCCAATAAGTAATGAGCTTTTTTTCCTTAGAATGGGTTTCTTGCAGCATCACAACCGCTTCTTGAACGCCAGGGTGTTTGAGTAAAGTATGCTCAATTTCACCCAGTTCAATTCTATATCCCTGTATTTTAACTTGATGATCAATACGCCCAATATACTCTATATTTCCATCAGGCAATTGGCGACATACATCTTTTGTTCTATACATCCTTGCGCCAGGTGTTTTACTAAAAGGATCAGCAATAAAACTTTGCGCCGTTAAAGCAGGGCGGTTCAAATAACCTCGCGCAAGCCCTAAGCCTGCCACATATAGCTCACCTGCTTCACCAACGCGCACTGGCGCTAGCTGCTTATTCAAAATATAGAGTTCATTATTCAAAATCGGTTTACCAATAGATACCATATACTTTTCTAATAAGTCTTTTAATTCGCCAGGCAAAGCCTGTTTCGCAAATGGAGGCAAATATTCGACATGCTTTGGTGTTTTTTCAATAAGGGTAGCTGCAATGTCGAGTTGATCTTTAAGTACCTCATCTATATCACTGTGTTGGGTTAGTGGATTAATAATCACCGCTCGTAATGATATAATGTCGCTGTTAGTTGGCAAATAGGGTAGAGTGGTTTTAGAAATAAAGGTTTTGCCACGGTTAAATTGTTCTGCCTGTAATAACAAGTTTGCTTCATTAATTTTCTGATTGTCTTTTTGCGTTAAACGATTTTCTCGCCATTTCTTTCGAAAACGTTTTGGAATGTAGCGGTAATTAACAATATTAATATTTCGTTCCCACAGTAATTCAAATGCTTCAGAAGCCAAAATACAGTTAACCATATATTCAGCTAACATTACGCCCATATTGATAAGCTTTTCATACCCTTTTTGTCCCATTAAATTAAGGGCAGCATGTAAGAAGAGTCCATACGCAGGCCTTGATCCCTCTGGGCTACTTTTGCCAAAATCATAGCTTTCTTTGTTTGCTTGGTAATCGGTTGTTACATAAATTGCTTTTGCATATTGCGGGTTTTTAAATAAACACAAACTGATCCCTAAGGGCAAATACATTTGTTTATGACCGCAGACAGAAACAGAATCTGCTTTTTCAATACCTTTGAGTAAATGTTGATAACGGTTAGAAAAAACAATGGGCCCGCCAAAGGCTGCATCAACATGAAAATAAATTCCATTTTTTTTGGCAATATCCGCCATCTCTTCTAAAGGATCAATAGCTCCCGTTTCAGTTGCCCCTGCAATGCCAATTAAAGCCATTATTTTTATTTTTTTCTTATAGTAAAAAGATATTTTATTTTGCAAATCGTTTAAATCCAATTTCCCCTCTTTGTTTAAACGTAATTGATCAACATGTTGAGTTCCTACGCCTAAAAGGGAAGCGGCTTTATCAATAGAATAATGCAAAAGCGGGGAAACTAATATTTTGCAGCCCTTAATATTTTTAGCATCCATTCCTTCAATAAATCCTGCTTTGGCAATGCCAGGGAATTGCTTATTAGGTAAAAAACAAAGGTTTCTTGCAACCCATAATGCTGTAATGTTTGCTTGAGTTCCGCCTGAAACCACAACCCCTAAATCACTGTGCGGGTTTTGGATATGTTCTTTATAGAAGGTTTCAGAAAAATGGTAAAAACTCCGGTGCATCATTGCAATGGCTTCGCGCTCTAAAAAGGTAAGTGATTTGGAAGTTTCAATTTTTACCACATT